>JAZQSB010000113.1:0-7001 GCA_045629885.1 Eubacteriales bacterium
CCCGATTCTCTCACCCCATTTTTCACTCATTGCAGTGATTATCTTCTTAATTCTGGGGATGTTGTTATTCTGGGAGATGATAAACGAGCACAAAGTCTCCCACTTCTCCTGACGGAGAATTCTTATTCCCTTTCCAAACTCACATGCCGGTGCCAGTACATTTTCACGGCTTATCTCATTACGCAGTTGTGAATAATCACGCTCCAGATCGAAATAACCGTACCATACCGACGAAAAAGAATCTTCCGCAGACAGAATATACCCCTTACCGTTTTCCATCCACACACGAGCAGGAACACCGTAAGCGATACCGGTATATATTCCGTTTTCATCGGCGTTCCATCGAAACGCCTGTCCGCACTCAAAGATTGCCGCAGGAGAAAAGTCCATGCAATCTTCAATACAGAATTTTTCAAGCTCTGTCTTTACCATTTTTCATATCCTCGTACATTTCAGGTTGACAAAATCTTTAATGCTGATAAAATATATATAGTGGTATTATACCATAAGTGTTTTTTCTGTTCAAGAAAAAACAACAAAGCGAAGCTTTGGAAAATCTTTAATTTTTATAATTTATGGTAAAACGTTCTCTCAGGCGTCCGAAGGCTTCCACTTGCAAGGCATCGGATTTACGCCGCGAGGTTGTTATACTACAAAATTCGCGGAGGTACAAGATGAAAGAAGTCATTTATACAATTCCGATAAATGATGCATATGATGTGAAATGCGGATGCCCTATATGCAGGCTTGAGAAAAAGCTTGACGAGGACGCGTGTGAATATGTTATGGGTGCGGCGATGATGGAGCCGGATGTGAGAATTGAAACCAATCGTCTCGGATTCTGTCCGGAACATTTTTCAGTAATGCTCGGTATGAAAAATAGACTCAGCCTTGCACTGATGCTGCAGAGTTATCTCGGCGAATTGCTTGAAAACGGCGTAAAAAACGATATGAAACACATATCTAAAAAAGAGTTCGAAGCAGTTTCACATAAGCTTTCGGAAGCTTCCAACAACTGTTTTATATGTGAGCGCGTAAAGGAAAAGCTGAACCTTTTTGCAAAAAATATTATCTACATCTGGCAGAGTGAACCGGAATTCCGCGAAAAGACACGCGCTCAGGAATATTTCTGTCTCAAGCACCTTTCTCTTCTCTGTGAGACGGCAAAAAACATTTTGTCCAAGCGCAGCTACGCAGATTTTCTCAACGACCATTTTGTTTCATCCCGCAAAATTCTTGAAAGGCTTTCCGAAGAAGTTACAAAATTCTGCAACAGCTACAATTATATGTTCCGCGACATTCCGCTTGGCGAGGCAAAAAATTCCATAGAGCGGACGATTGATTTCTTAAATGGTGATAACCAATAAAAGGAAACCTTAAACGGTTGAGTTAAAATGTATAAAATCAAAAACCTCCGGTTATAAAGTAGACAGTTACTTTTAGCCGGAGGTTTTTATGAAGAAATATATCGTTGAAATATCCCTTGCGTTGGGGCTTTGCGTTTCTCTCATTACAGGTGCGCTTGCACTTGAAACACAGCGCGATATATCGTGTAAACTGATTAGACTTCACATCATTGCAAACTCAGACAGCCGTGATGATCAAGCACTTAAGCTTGCGGTGAGGGATGAGATTTTGAAAATGGTTGAAAAGTTTACCAAAGACTGTAAAGATACAGAAGATGCGGAAAGAGTTGTTTTCGAAAATCTTGATATTCTTCAGAAATGCGCTGATGAAGTTATTGCAAAAAACGGGTTTATATACCGTTCGCGGGCTGAAATTTCGGACGTATACTTCCCCACAAAGGTCTACGACGGATTTTCTCTTCCCGCAGGAAAATACAGAGCGCTTCGCATACACTTAGGTGAGGGGCACGGTAAAAACTGGTGGTGCGTTCTCTTCCCGCCCGTATGCGTTTCCGCAGCGGAAGCCGAAACAGAATTTTCAAAAAACGGATTTACAGAGGATGAGCTTTCGCTTGTAACATCTGATGCCCCGCAATATAAATTCAAATTCAAGCTTCTTGAAATTATTGAAGCCGCTGCAGAAAATTTTTAACTTGCATTTGTATTTACGTATTTTGCTTCAAGCTTTGAATACATTATCTTCTGGCTTTTATACAATCCGCAATAGCCGGACATCATATACGTTACACCACACACAGCAGCCAACACAGGAACACTTTCTGCACCAAAAACTTCAAGTGCCAGAAGAACGGATGCAACAGGACAGTTTACCACCCCGCAAAAGAGTGCAACAAAGCCTATTGCTGCACCGCAACCGGCAGGTAGCCCGAGAACGGATGCCATTACGCATCCGAAGGTGGAACCGATAAAAAATGCAGGAACAATCTCTCCACCCTTGAATCCTGAAGCAATCGTTATTGCAGTAAAAATTATCTTCACAGCAAAATCCCACATTTTCGCTTCACCGGAGAGAGCACGAGTTATGACATCCATGCCGGCACCGTTATAGTCACGCGTTCCGATTATAAGAGTGAGTGCAACTATAATCGAGCTGCCGGCAAGCGTGCGCAGATATTTATTTTTTATAAGCTTTTCGGCGTAGTGTTCACACTTTTGCAATGCTGTACAGAATGCGATGCACACAAGAGCGCAAAGAACAGACAGAATAACAGTCTTTACAGCAAAACCAACACTGAGCGACGGGAAGGAGATGAAATCAAATCTGACGGGAGAAAGCCCGAAAAGCTTTGCAACAGAAGCCGCCGTAAGTGCAGAAATCACACAAGGCAAAAGCCCTGCATAGTACATAATACCGACACTTGTTACTTCAAGAGAAAAGAACGTTGCCGTAATCGGAGTTCCAAAGAGTGCGGCAAACACAGCGCTCATCCCCGCCATGACAATTATATGCAAATCTCCGTCTTTAAGGCGCAAAGCTTTACCAACGTTATATCCGATACTTCCTCCAAGTTGAAGCGCAGCACCCTCTCGACCTGCAGAACCACCGAGAAGATGAGTTATTACTGTGCTCACGAAAATCAGCGGTGCCATATACCACGGTACGTTCTGGCCTTCGCGCACAGATTCGATCACGCGATTTGTATCCACATGTGTTTTTGTAAAGCTGTAAAGCGCGCATATCATAAGCCCACCGATTGGAAGAAGGAAGATAATCCACGGTGTTTCCCCTCTTACTTCTGTTACAAGATCGATGCACTTATGAAAAAGGCTTCCAACAATGCCTCCAAACGTACCGATAAGAAGAGATATAGCCGTCCACTTTATAAATGTTTTTATATATTCAAAGGATGAAATGAATTTTTCTTTCATTATAAAACCTCTTTTCGGTTAAAATCCGAATGCCTTTCGGCATCCGGATTTTTGTCAGTATTTTAATTCTCTGATTTTTGTTTTGCTTCATCGAGCTTTGCCTGTCGGCGATTTTTCACCTCATCGGGCATAGGCTTGATATCACCAGCAGCGGTGAGTGCCATACGCGTCAATATCGGACCGACAAGTTCATAAACAAGAACCGCAAAAAGCGTTATGTTACGTATAAGAGCGCCCTGGTTATCCGGAAGGGCCATCGCAAGCGTACACATACCGAGCGCAACTCCCGCCTGCGGAAGAAGCGTTATACCGAGGTATTTGCAAATTTCCGGAGAGCACTTCGTTGCCTTTGAGCTAATGTATGTTCCGCTGTATTTTCCGATTGAGCGGAAGATGATATATACAATACCGATAACAACAATGGCAATATCCAGAAATACGTTAAGTTCAAGTTCTGCACCACTTATAACAAAGAAAAGAGCAAGAAGCGGAGATGTCCATTTATCCGAGCGCTCCATAAGGTCATGTGAAAGCGGACAGATATTGCAGAAGACAGTTCCCATCATCATACATACGAGAAGTGACGAGAAGCTGACGTGAACAGAACCCATATGGAACTCCATCATAGAAAGCGCTGCTGTGAGGAAAACAAACGCGATGGTAAGATTGAGACGGTTTGTGTTCGAGTTAAAGAGCTTTTCAAGCTGAGTGAGAACCCAGCCCATTATCGCACCAAGACCGAGCGAACATACGATTTCAACAAGCGGGTTCACGATAATTGAAACCATATCTGCCTGACCGACAACTATGGATTTTGCAATACCAAACGATACAGCGAAAACGATAAGGCCGACAGCATCATCAAGCGCAACAATCGGAAGAAGAAGCTCTGTAAGCGGACCTTTTGCCTTATACTGACGAACAACCATAAGAGTTGCTGCAGGAGCCGTTGCCGTTGCAATAGCACCAAGAGTTATAAGTTGAGGAACAGAAATGACATTCGGCATAATGAGGTATACAATAAGAAGCGCAAGGTCTACAAACAAAGTTGCAACCAGAGCCTGAACAACACCGATAACAAATGCCTGCTTACCGGTTTTCTTTAAATCCTCAAGGCGGAACTCACTTCCGATTGAAAATGCGATAAAACCAAGTGCAACCTCAGAAACAAGAGCCAAAGCTTCCACTGCGCTGTGAGAGTTAAAACCGAGATTGGTTATACCGAGTGCCCCGAGGCAGTATGGTCCAATAAGAACACCTGCAATGAGGTAAGCCGTAACAGACGGCAGTTTCAGCGGCTTGAACACACGGGTCATAAGAAGCCCTGCAAGCAATGCGATTGAAACAGTTAACAATGTACCCATAAATAATTCGCTTCCTTTATTATGTAATAATCAAACCACTAAATTATACCACCATCAATTCCCATTTGCAAGCAAAAATTTACAATTTTTTTATTTTGCATATTTTAATAAAAAACATACAAAAATTACTATATGATGCTTGTAATATTTTTATTGTAATAACATTCATTTTGTAGTATAATATGTTGGAATGAGAATAAAAATCCGAAGGAAGGATACGAAGGATGGCAAACTTTAACAACGAGTGCTGGGAAGGCTTTGAAGGCGGTACGTGGAAAAAAGAAATCCATGTACGCAGCTTTATAAAGCATAATTATACGCCGTATTACGGTGACGAGTCGTTTCTTGCCTGCCCTACCGACGACACGGTCTCTCTTTGGAACACGGCGCTTGAGCTTTTCAAAAAAGAGCGTGAGGCGGGCGGTGTTCTCGATATGGACACAAAAATCATATCCACCATCACCTCACACGAGCCGGGATATCTGGACAAGGAAAAGGAAAAAATTGTCGGTTTCCAGACAGACAAGCCGCTAAAGCGCGCACTTATGCCCTATGGTGGCATACGCATGGCGGAAAAAGCTTGCCGAGACAACGGATACGAGATAGATGCCGGAGTCAAGGAGTTTTTTGAAGCGCACAGAAAAACTCACAACGCAGGAGTTTTTGATGCATACACCCCTGAAATGCGCGCCTGCCGTTCAAGCCACATTATCACCGGTCTTCCGGATGCCTATGGCAGAGGAAGAATAATCGGCGATTACCGCCGCGTTGCACTTTACGGTGTTGACCGACTGATCGAGGATAAGGAAGCACAGAAAGAAACAACCCGCTCGGCGATGTACTCGGAAATAATCCGTGACCGAGAAGAGCTTTCCGAGCAGATACGTGCACTTCACGCACTGAAAGAAATGGCATTGAGCTATGGCTATGACATTTCAAACCCCGCAAAAAACACTCAAGAAGCCATTCAGTGGCTGTATTTCGGCTACCTTGCAGCAGTAAAGGAGCAGAACGGTGCTGCTATGTCTCTTGGCAGAACATCCACTTTCCTTGACATATATGCACAACGTGACCTTAAGCACGGAGTGTTTACGGAATCTGAAATTCAGGAAATGGTTGACCATTTTATAATGAAGCTCCGTATGATAAAATTCGCAAGAACACCTGAATATAACGCGCTGTTCTCCGGTGACCCACAGTGGGTTACTGAATCAATCGGCGGTGTTGCGATAGACGGACGGCATATGGTTACAAAAATGTCTTTCAGATATTTGCACACTCTTACAAACCTTGGACCTGCTCCGGAGCCTAATCTCACTGTTCTCTGGTCAACGAGGCTTCCGATGAATTTTAAGCGTTACTGTGCAAAACTTTCGATAGAAACCTCGTCTATCCAGTATGAAAACGACGATTTAATGCGCTTTAATCACGGTGATGACTACGCAATAGCCTGCTGTGTTTCTTCAATGAAAGTCGGCAAGGAAATGCAGTTTTTCGGCGCACGTGCAAACCTTGCAAAATGTCTTCTTTATGCCATCAACGGTGGTGTAGACGAAATAACCGGAAAACAGGTAGGTCCGAAATATCGTCCGATAACTTCTGAATATCTTGATTTTGATGAGGTTTTTGAAAAGTATGACGATATGATGAAGTGGCTTGCCGGTGTTTATGTAAACACCCTTAATATTATCCATTATATGCACGACAAATATTGCTATGAAAAAATACAGATGGCTCTTCACGATAAGAAAGTTACGCGCTGGTTCGCAACTGGCATCGCAGGACTTTCCGTTGTTGCCGACTCGCTTTCTGCGATAAAGTATGCAAAGGTACGCGTTACAAGGAATGCGGAGGGACTTGCCGTAGATTACGAGGTTGAAGGTGATTTCCCGAAATACGGAAACGACGACGACCGTGTCGACGAGCTTGCATATGATGTAGTTCACCGTTTTATGGAGCATGTACGGAAAAACCACACCTACAGAAACAGTATTCCGACAACTTCCATTCTTACGATTACTTCAAATGTCGTTTACGGAAAGAATACAGGATCAACACCGGACGGCCGCAAGCGCGGAGAAGCGTTTGCTCCCGGGGCCAATCCTATGCACAGACGCGATACTCATGGCGCAGTTGCTTCCCTTGCGTCAGTGTCAAAACTACCGTTCCGCGATGCCCAGGACGGCATTTCAAACACATTCTCAATCATTCCCGGCGCACTCGGAAAGGATGATCACATATTCATTGGTGAGCCTAATATTGATTGCGCCACAGGCGGATGCATCAGTCCCACACTTTTGGAGGGACTTGATACAGACGATGCCGAATAAACTTTCACAGG
>JAZQSB010000114.1:0-5504 GCA_045629885.1 Eubacteriales bacterium
GTCTTACGGTATTTTCTGTTCATTGTGTCTCTCCTTAATCTATGTCAAGCAGGGGATATTCCCCTTTTACTAACTCGTCGTTCTGATGAATAGTTAATTTTTCTTACTTGTCTTCGAGGCATGCAATACCCGGAAGCGCGATACCCTCAAGGAACTCAAGGCTTGCGCCGCCGCCTGTGGAGATGTGTGTCATCTTCTTGGCAAAGCCGAGCTTCTTAACAGCTGCTGCACTGTCACCACCGCCCACGATGGAGATGGATCCGCTCTCTGCAACAGCAGAGCATACTGCCTCTGTTCCCTTTGCAAACTTCTCAAACTCGAAAACGCCCATCGGTCCGTTCCAGATAACAGTGCCTGCATTCTTAATTGCATCGGAGAATGCCTTAACGGTGTCGGGACCGATGTCGAGCCCCATCCAGCCATCCGGAATTTCCTTGGTCGAAACAACCTTGCTCTCTGCATCTGCAGCAAACTTTTCTGCAACAACTGTATCTGTCGGAAGAAGGAAGTTTACGCCCTTCTCTTCTGCCTTTTTAATCATTTCGCGTGCATACTCAAGGCGGTCATCCTCACAGAGAGATGTACCGATGCTGCCGCCTGCTGCCTTTGCAAAGGTATATGCCATACCGCCTCCGATGATGAGCGTGTCAACCTTTTCAAGGAGATTGTTGATAACGCCGAGCTTATCGGAAACCTTTGCACCACCGAGGATTGCAACAAACGGACGCTTGGGGTCGGAAAGAGCCTGACCCATAATCCCGATTTCCTTGCCGATAAGATATCCGCAAACTGCAGGGAGGTAATCTGCAACGCCTGCAGTTGATGCGTGTGCACGGTGAGCTGTGCCGAATGCATCATTTACATAAAGCTCTGCAAGGGAAGCAAGCTCCTTTGCGAAAGCCGGATCGTTCTTTTCCTCTTCCTTATGGTAACGGACATTCTCAAGAAGCATAACCTCGCCATCGGAAAGTGCCGCCGCAAGTGCCTTTGCACTTTCGCCGATAACATCTTCTGCCATCTTCACTTCGATGCCGAGATGCTCGGAAAGACGGGCAGCTACCGGAGCAAGAGAGAATTTCGGGTTAACCTCACCCTTAGGACGACCAAGGTGAGAGCAAAGGATAACGCGTGCGCCGTTCTCGATAAGGTACTTGATTGTGGGAAGCGCTGCAACAATGCGCTTGTCATCTGTGATAGCGCCTGTGTCATCCTGCTTGACGTTAAAGTCACAGCGGACGAGAACACGCTTGCCGCGGGGGTTTATGTCTTCGATTGTCTTTTTGTTGTAGTTCATAATATATACCTCCGTAATTAATTTTATTGTTATTTAATTGACATACTATATATTATAACACATAATACACGAGTATTACACTGTTATTTTAACTATATTTCATTATTTTCATAACATTTTTTTGTGATTTTGCAAAAATCTTTATTATTCGACGATGTTGTGAAGCCTTCCGGTCATCTGCATGTTTTTAAAGCCAATGCATCGCAAAGCTTCATATATGATAACAGCAACGGAATTTGATAGGTTAAGTGACCTCAGCGTCGGAAGCATGGGAATACGGATACACGTGTCTGCATTTTTTGCAAGAAGCAGCTCGGGCAGTCCCTTTGTCTCCTTTCCGAAGATAAAATAATCCCCCTCGCGGTACTCAAAATCAGTATAAGTATGCGCTGCCTTTGTTGTGCAGAAAAAGAAACGCCCTCCGGCATTCTTTTCGAAAAAATCGTCAATACTGTCATACATCGTAATGTCAAGGTGATGCCAGTAATCAAGCCCTGCACGCTTAAGCTGACGGTCAGAAATGTCAAACCCGAGCGGACGGACAAGATGAAGAGCCGCGCCGGTAACGGCGCAGGTGCGCGAGATGTTTCCCGTATTTGCGGGGATTTCCGGCTCTACAAGAACGATATTGAACACAGGCACACCTCCGTTGGTTTTCGCGTGCCGTCCCCCCTGCAAATTTCCTGCAAGTCCAGCACCGTACTATTTTATGACATTTTTACAGATTTTGCAAGACTTTTTTGCAGATTTAAGAAAAAATTGGGCGAAAATTTTTTAAAATTCATCCTGACAGCGAATTATTAATAAAACAGGTAATTTTTTTGCAGAAAATTATTGACAAACAAACTTTACGGTGGTATAATTTTTTAAACCACGAAAAAGGAAGTAATCAATATGGCAATCACGGCATCCGTTTCTGCAATATTTTATTACTTTTACTTTTACTTTTTTAACTTTAAAAAGTAAAAGTGATTTCTGGTGCTTAAAAAGTTTTTGAATTTTAAAAAGCTTTGCAGTAGATATCACTACTGTAAGGCTTTTTTTGTTGGAGGTAATAAAAATGATAGCAGTTCTCAAGCGTGATGTTCCACAGGCACAGGTTGATAATCTTATCGCATGGCTTAACGAGCAGAATATACAGGTTCACGTATCGAAGGGCGAATATCAGACGGTTCTCGGTTTTATCGGTGATACAACCGATATAGATATTGAGCTTATTGAAGGACTTGACATCATACAGAATGTAACACGTATAACAGAACCATTCAAAAGCGCGAACCGCAAATTCCACCCCGAGAATACGGTTGTTGATATTGGAGGTGTGAAAATCGGCGGCGGGCATTTTGCACTCATCGCAGGTCCCTGTTCCGTTGAAAGCGAAGAACAAATACTTGGTATTGCCCACGCGGTAAAGGCATCGGGTGCAACACTTCTTCGCGGCGGCGCATTCAAACCAAGAACAAGCCCGTATGACTTTCAGGGTCTCAAAGCCGAGGGAATTGACTTTCTTTTAGAAGCAAAAGAAGAGACGGGGATGCCGATTGTTACAGAGATTATGAATGCAAATCACCTCTCCCTTTTTGAAAATGTGGATGTCATTCAGGTTGGCGCGCGAAATATGCAAAACTTCGAGCTTTTAAAAGAGCTTGGGAGAACGAACAAAACCATTCTCTTAAAGCGCGGACTTGCAAACACGTTGAAAGAGCTTTTAATGAGCGCGGAATATATTATGGCAGGCGGAAACGAAAATATTATCCTCTGTGAGCGCGGAATACGCACATTTGAAACATACACCCGCAACACGCTTGACCTTTCCGCCGTACCAATGCTCAAAGAGCTTTCTCACCTTCCGGTTGTCGTTGACCCCAGCCATGCAAGCGGTATTTCGCGTCTTGTAAAGCCGATGGCTCTTGCCGCGGCGGCATGCGGTGCAGACGGACTTATGATAGAGGTTCACAACGACCCCAAACACGCACTGTGCGACGGTGCCCAATCGCTCACTCCCGATCAGTTTGACGAGGTTGCAAAGGCAGTGTTTGCCGTGCGCAAGGCGGTGTCAATATGACAATAGGAATTGTAGGTCTCGGACTTATCGGCGGCTCACTTGCGAAGGCGTTTAAGTTTAACACCGACTACACCATTTACGCACATGACACCGATGAGGTCTCATACAAGCGGGCTGTGCTGGTAAACGCAGTTGACGGTAAGCTCACCGACGAAACGCTCCCGAAATGTGACTTTATCTTTATCGCGCTTTACCCGCAGGCAACACTTGATTATATGCAGAAACACGCACATCTTATAAAAAGGGAAGCAATCGTAATCGACTGTTGCGGCGTAAAGGAATTTGTATGTCCACCGCTTTTCGCGCTTGCGGAAAAACACGGATTCCATTACATCGGCGGACATCCGATGGCAGGGCGTCAGTTTTCCGGTTTCCGCCATGCGGATGTGAATCTCTTCCGCGGCGCAGGTATGATTCTTGTTCCCAAATCCGGTGAAGATATTTCGCTTTTAGAAAAAACGAAGAAATGTCTTGTCCGCGCAGGCTTTGCCCATGTCACGGTAACAAGCGCTGAGCAGCATGATGAGATTATTGCATACACTTCCCAGCTTGCCCACGTTGTATCAAATGCATATGTGAAATCCCCGCGCGCCGAAGCGCACAAGGGTTTTTCTGCAGGAAGCTATAAAGATTTAACGCGCGTTGCAAAGCTTTCTGAAAAAATGTGGACAGAGCTTTTTCTTCAAAACCGCGGAAATCTTATTTCCGAGCTTGATTTTATTATAGATTCACTTACAGAATACCGCGATGCACTTGCGGAAAACGATGAAGGGCGCCTTATGTCTCTTCTCCGCGAGGGACGTATGCGGAAAGAAAGGATAGATGAAGAGTGGAGAGAATTAGAATAGACGCCTCAAGTTGTTATGATGTCATTATAGCCGGAGGAATTCTCTCCCAAATCGGCAAGCGAACCTCTTCTCTCGTAAAAGGAAGAAAATGCGCTGTTGTTTCCGATGATACAACTAACAGCCTGTTTTTTGAGGATGTTCGCGAGTCTCTTGAAGTCTCCGGCTTTTCAGTCAGCAGTTTTGTTATTCCACACGGTGAAGAGTCAAAAAGTGCAGAAAACTACATAAAACTGCTTGAATTTCTTGCTGATGAGGGGCTCACCCGTGCCGACTGCGTTATCGCGCTCGGCGGAGGGGTTGTCGGCGACCTTACCGGCTTTACGGCATCAAGCTTTTTGCGAGGAGTTTCGTTTATACAGATACCGACAACTCTGCTATCGGCGGTAGATTCTTCCGTCGGCGGAAAAACGGCAATAAATCTCCGCGCCGGGAAAAATCTTGCCGGTGCATTCTATCAGCCGAGCCTTGTTCTGTGCGATACGGATATAATCAGAAATCTCCCGGCAGATATATTCTCCGACGGAATGGCAGAGGTTATAAAATACGGTCTTCTCGGAAGTCAGCAGATCCTTGACCTCTGTCATATGGGAGCATACGAGTATCTCGATGAACTTATTGCCGAATGCATCCGCATAAAACGCGATATAGTTGCTCAGGATGAATTTGACCTCGGAATCCGCCAGCTTCTCAATCTCGGTCACACCCCCGCTCACTCGATCGAAAAGCTCTCGGGCTTTAAAATTTCTCACGGTCGCGCCGTCGCAATCGGTATGTGCCTTATGGCGCGCGCCGCCGAACACCTTCTCCTTTGCGCAGCCGGTGTCTCCGCCGAAGCAGAGGAGCTTTGCAGAAAGTATTCTCTTCCAACGGAATGTACATACGATGCAGATTCTCTTGCACATTACGCAATGTCTGATAAAAAGCGAAGCTCGGGAAAGATAACGCTTGTTCTCCCGTTTGTGCGCGGGAAAAGCGAACTCCACACATTTGATGTAAACGAAGTCCGCGGTATTTTTGAAAAAGGCTTCCTCCCGTCTGTACCGGATATATATTAACCAGTATATTGCGAATTTTTCCAAAGAAAGAAGAATTGATTTATGATTGCAGAAATAATCTGTGCTTCTCCCTCAGGCAAAACAGATGTAATTCCGTCAAAATCTGCAGCACACAGACTTCTCATATGTGCCGCACTTTCCGATGAACCGACAGAAATCATATGCCCGGCAGAGAGCCTCGATATTGCCGCTACCGCACGGTGTCTGGGCAGTCTCGGCGCGCAAATCACAATGCGGGACGG
>JAZQSB010000115.1:0-6929 GCA_045629885.1 Eubacteriales bacterium
ATCAGAATCAGAAGAGCCGATATAATCAGGACAGATGCCGGAATAAGACCATGATAGGTAACGGATGAAAATTCACCTATTCTGAAATTATTGCTCATAACACCTGCATCGGGAATGAAGGTTATTATTGCATCGGAAACAGCCCCCAGAAGACTGTTCATTGCAACACCGATAAGGATTACCGTTCCTCTTGATGCTCCCCAGCTCCGCGCACTAAGGCTTACTGCCATAACAGATAAAAAAGCACCCGCGAACGCAAACAGTGATAGCCGCCAACCGCCGAAAACACCCAGCGCCGTGCACAGCGTTACCGCAAGATATGCGCCCGCATTCACGCCGATTATTCCCGGAGAGGCAAGGCGGTTTGCAAGCACCGACTGTATCACAGCACCGGAAACTGCAAGCGCCGCGCCGCAAACAAGAGCTGCTGCACACCGTGGAATCCTGACATAGAAAAGTATGCGCCAATCTGCGGATAATTCTTTTCCCTCACGAATCTGCATCAGAACGCGGGAAAGCGATATACCGGAGCTTCCGAACGCAAGTCCCGATACACAAGCCACAGCAAGGAGAAGAACCCCAAGTGCATACAAAAGCTTTATTCTATTTTTTACACAAAACTTTACAGAGTTCTTCATACGCTTTCGCCCATCTCGCATTCGGCTTTATATTGAAAAGCCGTCTTTCCATAAAGTGAAGTCTTCCCTCTCTGACAGCCGCAAGGCTTTTCCACGCCGGATTTTCGTCTATCATTCTTGTTATGTTTGCAATGGCTTTGTTTGTGTCATCGCCCATTGTAACCACAAAAATCCGATAAGGCTCTCTTTTTATTATCGCTTCAACGCTTAAGTTTTCAAGCAGGGTTTTATCGTCATCGGCAATGTTTATGTACCCGAGTTCCGAGAGCATTTCGCCAAGCACCGTCCCTTGGCTGCCCTTTGCCTTTATAGCACCGGAGGAGGCGCGGAGAAAAAGTACGTTTTTCTCTTCCTTAGGAATTTTCAATGAAGAATGTTCTTCTTTTATTTTTTCTATCTCTTCTTTAACAGCAATTCCGTTTTCCTCGAACAAATCACTTCTGCCGGTAATGTCTGTGCAAATTTTCAGCATATTAAGATAATCCTCAAAGCTATCAATGTCAAAATATGCAACGGTTACGCCAGCGCTTTCGAGAACTTCCTTCATCTTTACGTTTGAGCTTTGAGACGCACTTGCAAGAACAAAATCCGGGTTTACAGAGAGAAGCGTTTCTAAATTCGGTGAGTGTGTTCCGCCGAGGTTTGCACAATCCTCAGGAAGCGACAGCTCAAAATCTGTCCATGCATCATCACTTGCCGCACACACATTTCCTCCTGCATTCATCCAGATTTCCGCGAAGCTGCCCAGAAGCGAAGCTGTACGGTTGTATGACCTTACAGTTATTTCACGTCCCAGCGCATCCGTGAACGCATATCCTCCGTCATACAGACTATCATATCTTTCACAGCCTGAAAAAGAAATGACAAACAGTACCGATAGAATAACCAAAAGGCATTTTTTCACGTTTTTCCGCCCTTTCTAATTAAACGAGTTTCCATTTTCAGACACATTGAACATTTCTCTTATCCGCGCCCGTAAAAGCTTATGTTCAGGAAGAGAGAGCGTTCTGTCGCGCTCTGCAACGGCAAATGCCTCGCGCTTTGCAAGCTCAAGTGTTTTCATATCCGACATAAAGCTTGCTATGCGAAGCTCGGGAAGACCGTGCTGACGTGTACCGAAAAAATCACCCGGTCCGCGAAGCCGCAGATCTTCCTCTGATATTTTAAAACCGTCGCCGGTATCGCGCAGCGCCTGCAGCCTTTCCGCAGCCGTGCTTGTTTTACTGACGTTTGAGAAGAGGAGGCAATATGATTTTGCATTTCCTCTGCCGACGCGCCCACGAAGCTGATGAAGCTGAGAAAGCCCGAATCGCTCTGCATTTTCAATCGCCATCACTGTGGCTTCGGGTACATTCACGCCAACTTCAATAACGGTTGTGGAAACAATCGCAGAGGTCTCTCCGCTGACAAAGCGACGCATTACGGCATCCTTCTCCTTTTGTTTTAGCTTACCGTGCAGAAGCTCTACCTTTTTGCCGTAAAATGCAGTGTCAGAAAGCTCCTTTGCAAACTTCTCAACCGAGCGAAGCTCAAGTTCACTATCCTCATTATCCTCAATAAGCGGACAGACAATGTATGCACGGTATCCCATATCAAGCTGTTTTTTTATGAAAGTATACGCATCGGCGCGTTTTGAATCGTTTACTATAAGCGTATCAACAGGAAGTCTGCCGGGAGGGAGTTCATCTATAACGGATATATCTAAATCACCGTACATAATCAGTGCAAGGGAACGCGGAATGGGAGTTGCCGACATAACAAGCTGATGTGGGTTATTACCCTTTGAAGCAAGCGTTGCACGCTGGCGCACACCGAAGCGGTGCTGCTCATCTACAATCATAAGTCCTAAATTTTCAAACTCTACATCCTCACTTATTATGGCGTGAGTTCCGATAAGAAAATCAACCTCACCCGATACACATTTTGCTTTTATGCTCTTTTTCTCCGAAGCTTTCATACTTCCGCAAAGAAGCGCGCATCTCATACCGAGCTTTTCCATACCTTTCGCAAGCGATTTAAAATGCTGCTCGGCAAGAATTTCCGTCGGCACCATAAGCGCAGTCTGCATCCCGTTCTTATTCGCAAGATACACGGCAGCCGCCGCCACTGCAGTTTTACCGGAACCAACGTCACCCTGAATAATTCTGTTCATTGGACGCGAGGTGAGCATATCCGTTGCAATTTCATCAATAACGCGCCGCTGTGCGGATGTAAGCGAAAATGGAAGAGAATTAAGATATGGTGTAAAGTCGCCATCCTTTATCGCCATCCCCTTCTCATATTCCCGCCGTCCGCGGAGGTGCATAAGACCAAGGCTTAGGATAAAAAGCTCTTCAAACACAAGGCGACGCTTTGCAATTCCAAGCTCTTCTTCAGTTGTCGGGAAATGAATTTCACGATAAGAAAATCCAACGTGTGCAAGAGAATGTTTTCTACGTATGTCTTCCGGTAAAACCTCCGGAATACTTTGCGAAAACTCTGCCAGCGCGGATCTTACAGCCGTTCTCAGCACATCTGCCGTAAGACCTGCCGTAAGACCGTAAATTGGCAGAATAGCCCCGGTTTTCTGACCGGAGCTGTTCTCTTCTTCAAACGTTGGATTGGTCATGCAAAGCCCACCTGCGCGCTCTTCTACTTTTCCGAAGAATATGTAGGTCTGCCCGGGAGAAAGCTTGCCGACACTATATTTCTGATTAAAAAACACTATTTTTATTCCGCCGCTTTCATCCACGGCACGGAACTCCGAAACCGTAAATCCGCGACGCGGCGAGCGGGTTTTTATATCCGAAGAGATACACGCTTTTATACATGCCTTCTCCCCTGCGGAAAGCATGGAAATTTTTAAGAGATTTCGCCTGTCTTCATAATCACGCGGAAAATAACCAAGAAGATCACGCACAGTTTTTATGCCAAGCTTTGAGAAAGCTTCGGCTCGCTTTTCACCGACGCCCTTTAGGTAACGTATTCCTGTGTTTAAATCAGGCTTCATCATATATTTTTACTCCGCTGAAATCAAATAATAGTATACCGGCTGACCGCCGTCGAGAAGCATAACTTCTGATTCCTTTGCATTTTCCTTACAGATGTTTTCAACAACGGATGCATCATCGGCATTTACGCCTTCACCATAGAAAACCGTTACAAAACTGCGGTCTGCTATTCCCATATCGGAAATAAGCTTTCCTGCAACCTCTGCGAGATCCTTACCGGATGCTGAAAGCTTGCCCTCAGAAAGCGCGAGATACTCGCCTTCCTTGATTGAATAACCGTCAAATTCACTGTCTCTTGCCGCGTATGTGATTGAACCGGTGGAAACATTACCTGCCGCTTCCATCATAGCCGTGACATTTTCTTCTGTGTCACCGTCAGGGTTAAATGCCAAAAGCGCGGAGATACCCTGCGGTACGGTTTTGGTTTCAAGAACAACAACCTGCTTTTCGGTTAGAAGTGCAGTCTGCTGTGCTGCCATAATGATGTTTTTGTTATTCGGGAGAACAAAAACGATTTCCGACGGAGTGGCATTTACAGCCGCGAGAATATCATCGGTAGACGGGTTCATCGTCTGTCCGCCCTCGATAAGCATATCTGCACCGAGGTCACGGAAAACGCTGAGGATTCCCTCGCCCGCACCGACAACGGCAAAGCCGTATTTCTTCTCGGCAGGAGCAACAGCAGGCTCTTCTTTTTCTGCTTCCGTTGACTCAGAAACAACCTTCTCGCTGTGCTGATAACGCATATTGTCTATCTTTATATTTGTAAGCTCACCATAAGTAAGCGCACGACCAAGAGCCTTATCCGGCTCGTTGGTATGAACGTGAACCTTGATAATATCATCATCATCCACGACAACAACGCAGTCACCAATTGATTCAAGGAAAGCGCGAAGCTTTGCAACGTCAAGATTTTTTCCTTCACGGCTTATATTTACGATAAACTCCGTGCAGTATGCAAAGATTATCTCCTCGTCAACTTCTGCAAAAGAGGCTGACGATGCACCTGAAATTTCCTCTCCTGAAGAAAGCGCAACATCATTTCCCTGCAAAGACGAGAGCATTGCTTCAAGCACGAGCACCCAGCCCGCACCGCCGGCATCCACAACGCCTGCCTTTTTGAGAACGGGATTAAGCTCCATCGTCTCATCAAGAGCGACTTTTGCCGCAGAAATTGCCTCTGCGAATATCTCTTCAATGTCAGAAAGGCTCTCTGACAGCTCTACAGCCTTTTCCGCCGCCTTGCGAGAAACTGTGAGAATTGTTCCCTCAGCCGGCTTCATAACCGCGCGGTAAGCTGCCTCAACACCCGAGGAAAGCGCACGACCAAAAGAGTTTGCATCAAGAACCTCCGCACCCGCGCATGACTTTGCAAAGCCACGGAACAAAAGAGACAGGATAACGCCCGAGTTTCCGCGTGCGCCACGAAGAAGCGCAGATGCTGCAGTGTTTGCCGCCTCTCCCACCGTTTCCGGAGAAACGGATGCAAGAGCCGTTGCTGCTGCGCGTGCAGTAAGCGACATATTTGTTCCGGTATCTCCGTCCGGAACCGGGAATACGTTAAGTTCGTTTAATTTCTGTTTGTTGTTATCTATTGCCGCGGAAGCGGATATCACCATACGGCGAAATTCCGCGGCGGTAATCTGTTCTTTCACTTATCGGTACCTCCGTTATTCTGCCATTATAGAATCGACTTTTACGTTGACGCTGCCGACCTTTACGCGCGTTACGCGCTCTACATTATAGCGGACTTCATTTATGATAGACTCGCAGATTGCGGTGATGTTTACACCGTGATCCACAATTATATGAACATCAATATTTACAGTTTCATTTTCAAAGGTGACCTTTACGCCCTTTGACATATTCTCACGCTTTAAGAGACGAACAATGCCGTCCTTGACGCTTCTGTCTGCCATTCCGCGGACACCAAAGCAGTTTGTTGCGGCATCTCCGGCAACTGCCGTAAATACTTCATTTGTTATCTCAATTGAGCCTTTGTCGTTATTTAATATCATATACAAACCTCCTGTAAGATTTAAATGACATAATCATAGATTATATATATTATACACTGTTTTTGACAATAACTCAATATAAATTTTTTAAATTCTTAAAAACGCTACGAATATATTTGCAGAAAAACAGCCCCGCAGAATACAAAACGCGCAATTTTGCCTTAAAAAGAAGGCAAAGGATAGTGTTATTTTTCCATCCTCGCCTGTACTATAGTAACTCCGCGGAGCAAAGCCGGTGACTCACCTGTCACACGACCATAAATAAGCGGGTACAGAAGTTTATAGCTTCTGTACCCGCTTATGCTTTTCTCTTCTATGCGTAAAAATCGTGGTTTCCGACGGACATAACAAAATCGCGGTTGTTGGGCACCCATGTGCTTGTTGATATGGCTGGATTTAAAAAGAACAGAATATTCTTATCTGTAACCTTATAGCTCTCAAGGCAAATTTTTGCCGCGAGATAACTTTCCCATCCCGGTTCTTTGTGAATACTTCCGTTTGCTACGGGTGTAAATTGTACGCCGCCCTTTTTATCGAAAACAACATCGTAAACATTATCCGGAAATTCCGGACTCTCCACGCGGTTGAGGACTACATTTCCAACGGCAAGCTTTCCAGCAAGTTCTTCTCCCTCACTTTCTGCATTTATTATTTTAGCCAGCCAGTAAAGGTCGCTTGCGTTATAAAACTCATCCGCAGACTCAAGTGTCTCTGCGCCGGAGCGTATCTCGGCGGTTCTTGTTGCATTATTCCACTCAACCGTTGCACCGAGCGCTTTTGCAAGAGATCGCACGGGGATATAGGTACTTCCGTCGATAATAATATTTTCATTTCCGGAATAAAGCACACGACCTCGTGACTCAATATATCCCTTTCCTATTCCGGCGCTCGTTTCGGCTTCCGAATGCTTTGCCGTTGCAGTTCTCGTTTTGTTATCCCACGACACTTCAACCTGGGCAAGTGCTTCCGAAAACGTCCTCATTGGAACGTATGTAACGGAATTTACAAGCTTCGCTCCCTCAAAGACCTCACCGTCAACCGTAACATTTGCCGCAAAGCTCATTTGCATAAGCGAAATAAGCGACAGCATAAAAATAAGTATTTTTTTCATTTTCACCACTTCCTTCCGGTATAGTCCCTTATATTGTAACGTAATTTCAGAAGCTATGCAACGCACAATTTTCGGTATTTGTTCCACATTTTTGTATTTTTACCCAATTTGCACCTGTTTATATTAGCATTAAGTTTCAAAAAATTATTTTAAGGAATTTTATATAAAATTA
>JAZQSB010000116.1:0-3690 GCA_045629885.1 Eubacteriales bacterium
CATAATAAAGATTTCCGAGAAGAGTTGTGAATGCGAAGAGAAGCATTGCCACGGTGATGAATATCGGACCAAAATCGCCCAGCACTGCCTGAAGCGACGCCTGAACATACGGTGCACCGGACATTTCCGCCGTCGGCTCAACTCCCGAACACATGCACATAAACGCAGTTGCGCTGCACACAAGTACAGTGTCGATAAATACTGAAAGAATCTGAACGAGCCCCTGCTTTGCAGGATGTGCCACCTCGGCAGATGCCGAGGCATTCGGTGCCGAGCCTACGCCGGCCTCGTTACTGAAAAGACCGCGTTTTATTCCGTACATAACGCACGAGCCGGAAAATCCGCCTAATATTGCTTCAAAGTTGAAAGCGTCCGAAAAAATGCGCGAAAACACACCGGGAAGCGCATCTGCATTAAGCACCACAATAAGAATCGCAACAAGAATATACGCAACACCCATAAACGGAACAAGCGCACCTGTAACCTTTATTATTCGTTTACCATCACCCATAAGACAGAAGCACACCACCGCCGAAAGGATAATGCCAATTAACCACGGCGAATATGTCGGGTTGTAAAACTCATACGCCGAAAAGGTCGACTGAAGATTAAACGACGCAAGCATATTAAACCCGAAGCCGTAGGTGAGAATTAAAAACACAGAAAAAGCAACAGCAAGAGGACGGCTTTTAAGCGTTGCTTCAATATAATACGCAGGACCACCGAAACTTCCGTCCCTGCCGCGCTTTTTATAAATCTGAGCAAGCGTGCTCTCTACAAAAGCGGATGCGCCTCCGATAATTGCGATAAGCCACATCCAGAAAACGGAGCCGAATCCACCCAGACAAAGCGCCGTTGAAACACCGATAATATTTCCTGTTCCCACGCGCGATGCCGTGGACACCATAAGCGCCTGAAAAGACGAGACACCCTCTCCGTCTGCAGGCTTTTCGGTGACCGCGCGAAGCTGTTCCCCGAAAAGGCGGAACTGCACAAAGCGCGTCCGTATTGTAAAATACAGTCCGCCCGCCACAAGAAGAATAACAAGCACATATGTGTACATAGCGTTGCTTATATTCGCAACTATTTTATCCAACACTACTATTCCACCTTATAAATCAATTACTTTTTCTTTATCTTTACCTTTTTTTCTGGAACATATTTTTCTATGTAAGACAAAAATGTGTTTTCCTGCTCTTCGCTCAGAAAGCTTCGCTTAGGAAAATAAAATGCCTTGCGCTTTGCAAGAAAGACATAATAGCTGTCTTCCGATTCACGGACGGCATACACATCCGCCCACGGGAGACGCGTTTCTCCCGATGCTGCGGTCTGGCGGATTTCATCGTCATCAATTTCAAGATAAAGCTCGCTTGATGCGCCAAATGCCGCATATCTGTTTTCAGCACGCTTTATAACTCCGCGCTTTCTCACTATATAAATTATCGGAAAGCATATGACAAAAAGCAGGAAGCCCACAATCGGATTGTGGCTTAATCCAAAAAACGTGAATGCTATTGCAAGCGAAAGCAATGCCGCAAGCACGGTAGACACCACGCGAGTCTGAAACCAGCAAAGTCCGCTGTAATCCTCTGCAAGAAAATCTGTTCTGAATTTCATTTTTAAACTTCTCCTTTCAACTGCCTAAACAATACACCCTTATAATCATAACCTGCTTTGGCGCTTTTTGCAAGTATTTCTGCCTCTATTTTACAATAATTTCATTATCCCGCAGATGCTTCATCCAGCATTTGCAAAAACTCTTCTTCGGTAAGAACCGGGATTCCCAGCTCGTTTGCTTTCTTAAGCTTTGAACCGGCGCTTTCCCCTGCTACAACATACGTTGTTTTCTTGGAAACAGAAGACGATGCCTTACCGCCGAGCTTTTCTATTCTTTCTTCCGCTTCACTGCGCGTAAACTTCGTAAGCGTGCCGGTGAGAACAAATACTTTTCCGGCAAAGGCACTTCCTCGCTTTTCACCTTTAAACTCCATATTCACTCCCGCAGAGCGGAGCTTTTCGATGAACTCACGCGATTCGTAAAGTGAAAACCATCTCTTTATGCTGCTCGCCATTACCTGTCCTATATCGCCAATAGCGCGCAGCTCTTCTTCCGTTGCGTTCATCACAGCATCAAGTGAGCCGAAATGTTCTGCAAGCGTTTTTCCGGCTTTCTGCCCGACATGGCGTATGCCAAGCGCAAAAAGAAGCCTTGACAGGTCGTTATCCTTCGTTTTTTCTATCGCAGCGATAAGATTTGCCGCTGACTTTTTACCCATGCGTTCAATTCCCTCTATCTGTTCAGATTTGAGCGAATAAAGGTCTGCTGCATCGCTGATAAGCTCACCCGACACAAGCTGTTCAACAACAGCAGGGCCAAGCCCGTCAACATCCATCGCATCGCGGGAAGCAAAGTGGATTATATTGCGTATTCTCTGCGCAGGACATTCGGAATTCACGCATCTCACCGCGGCTTCTCCCTCTTCCGAAAAGACTGGTGAACCACATACCGGACACACTTCCGGCATTTCAAACGCGCGTGCATCTTCAGGTCTTTTTTCTTTTACAACTCCCACAATCTCGGGGATGATATCGCCTGCCTTCTGCACAATAACCGTGTCGCCAATCATGATATCCCGCTCTTTAATAAAATCTCTGTTATGGAGCGTTGCACGGCTTACCGTAACACCGGAAATGCGTACGGGCTCGAGCACTGCATTGGGCGTAAGCACACCTGTACGCCCGACCTGCAGAATAATATCAAGAAGCTTTGTCTGCTTCTGCTCGGGCGGGTATTTATATGCGGCTGCCCACTTTGGGAACTTCGCTGTTGCGCCGAGAAGCGGTCGTTGGCTTATACGGTTTACTTTAAGCACCGCGCCGTCTATCTGGAACGCGAGTGAATCGCGCATGTTTCCGAGCCGTTCCACCTCTGCAAACGCATCGTCAACAGTTGAAAACACGTTACAATAAGGGCTTACCCTGAAACCAAGCTTTGCAAGATATGCAAGGGATTCCGCGTGGGTTTCAAATGTGACGTCTTCGGCAAGCTGGACATTGAATATTATTATATCAAGGCTTCTCTCAGCGCACAGCTTCGGGTCAAGCTGGCGAAGTGAACCAGCCGCGGCATTGCGCGGATTTGCAAACAGCGCTTCTCCGCGTGCCTCGCGTTCTTCATTAAGACGGTAAAACGTCTCTCTGGGCATATACACCTCACCGCGGATGATAAATCGGCGCGGCGCGTTTTCAATATACAGCGGAAGGCTTTTTATCGTCTTTATGTTCTGAGTGACATCCTCACCCCTAAGCCCGTCCCCACGCGTTACGCCGCGCACGAGATAGCCGTTTTCATACTCTACGGATACGGAAAGACCATCAATTTTAAGCTCTACCGCGTACTCCGCATCGGGAACAACCTCTTTTACGCGCGCATCAAAATCCGCAAGCTCTTCTTTTGAAAACACGTCCTGCAGGCTGTCCATAGGTATTTCATGGCGCACTTCCTCGAAGGCTGACAGCGCTTCACCACCTACTCGCTGAGTAGGCGAGTCCGGCGTTATAAGCTCGGGGTGTTCCTTTTCAATTTCCTTTAAGCGGCGCATAAGCATATCGTATTCATAGTCCGACACGCTCGGCGCATCCTCAACATAATAGCGGCGATTGTGCTCCGCAATCTCCGCACGAAGAGCT
>JAZQSB010000117.1:0-1813 GCA_045629885.1 Eubacteriales bacterium
GGCAATGATGATAACACCCTCGTTATTGCCGAAGCCGTCCATCTCAACAAGAAGCTGGTTAAGAGTCTGCTCACGCTCGTCATGTCCGCCACCGTAGCCTGCGCCGCGGTGACGACCCACAGCATCAATTTCGTCTATGAAAATTATTGCCGGAGCAACCTTCTTCGCCTGTTCAAAAAGGTCACGCACACGTGAAGCACCAACGCCGACATACAGCTCAACAAAATCAGAACCGGAAATTGAGAGGAACGGAACGCCTGCCTCACCTGCAACCGCCTTTGCAATGTATGTTTTACCTGTTCCCGGAGGTCCGACAAGAAGAACGCCCTTGGGGATTCTTGCACCGATTTCGGTGAACTTTTTCGGGTCTTTCAGAAAATCAACAATTTCTGCAAGCTCTACCTTTTCTTCCTCGGCACCTGCAACATCCGAGAAGGTTACCTTTTTCTTTTCATCGCTTCCAAGCTTTGTACGTGCCTTACCGAAGCGCATTGCCTTGCCAGCACCGCCGTCTGCCTTGTTGTACATAAAGTACCACATAACGCCGATAACTGCAAAGACGAGGATATATGGCAAGAACATCATCCACCACGGCGTTTCTGCCTGGGGTATGCGGTCGTCATCCGTAATGATTCCGCGAACGCGGTGTTCACGCAGAAGATCTCCCACATCCATACGGAAATCAGCACGTATCTGTGGATCGGAAAGATCAAATGAGATGGTCTTCTGCCCCGATTTAAGCGGGCGCTTAAGCTCCATCGTCAGAAGCCCTCCGTCAATTGTGTACTTTTCTACGTTCTGTGCTTCAAAATGACGGATAACATCGGCATATGTTATTTTTTCCGTCGGTGTTCCTTCAAAAAGGAAGGAAGCAACAGAGACGAGTATCGCGATAATAAGCAAAAAAAGCAATATATCGCGGGTGTTGTTCTTCTTCAACTGATGTCACATCCTTATTTATGATTTATTTTTCGTATACCGAGCGCTTAAGCACTCCGACATACGGGAGATTTCTGTATTTTTCGTCATAATCAAGACCGTAGCCTACAACAAACTCATTTTCAATATCGTAACCGATATAATCAGCTTTTACCTCTACGGTACGCCGTTCGGGTTTATTAAGGAAAACGCAAAGCGCAACTGATTTTGCCCCACGGCGCTTGATTTCCGGCAGAAGGTTAGAGAGCGTGACACCGGTATCAAGAATATCTTCAACTATAATAACGTCGCGTCCTGTGACATCGCTGTCCATATCTTTTTTTATTTTCAGCTTCCCCGTGGTTTCTGCGCCGCTTCCATAGCTGGACACCTGCATAAAGTCAATCGTGCACGGAAAATCAAGCTCGCGCACAAGGTCTGCCGTGAAAATGAGCGAGCCTTTCAATATACATAATATAAGCGGATTTTTACCTTCATATGCACCTTTAATCTGATTTGCCAGATATTTTACTTTTTCGGCAATCTGCTCCTTTGTAAAGAGAATTCTTTCTACATCATTTTTCATTTTCCCAACATCCCTTATTTATCTCTATAGTATATGTATCATCGCCGTTTTGCGGAATATATCTCTCGTCGGTGCCGATGCCGAAAACAGCAACTACATTTGCACCGTCCGCAATAACGGGGATATTTTCACGCTCTGTTTTTGGAACGCGCATTTCTATAAGAAGCTTCTTCAGGCTTTTCTTTGGTCGTTTGGAAAGCTTTATTTCATCGCCTGTTCTTCTGCTCCTCAAATACAAACTATCTTGTATTTTATCACAAGAAACAGTAAAAGTATTTACGGAATTATTAATTTTTTCCGTTTTTACCG
>JAZQSB010000118.1:0-4705 GCA_045629885.1 Eubacteriales bacterium
GTTTCTTTGCTGTTTCGTCTTTTGCGTTGAAAGCGATAACTTTCGGGAGGTACATTGCGTTTGCTGCGCCGTGGATGATGTGTGCACCGAGGTCTTCAAAGACAGCGCCTGTCTTGTGAGCCATAGAGTGAACAATACCTAAAAGGGCGTTGGAGAACGCCATACCTGCCATGCACTGTGCATTGTGCATGCTTGCGCGCTTATCCATATCACCGTTGTAGGATTCAACGAGATCTTTGTCAATCATCTTGATTGCGTGGAGAGCAAGCGGGTCTGTGTAGTCGCAGTTTGCTGTGGAAACGTATGCTTCAACAGCGTGTGTCATTGCGTCCATACCTGTGTGAGCAACGAGCTTCTTCGGCATTGTCTGGGCAAGGTCGGGATCAACGATAGCAATATCCGGAGTGATTTCAAAGTCAGCGAGCGGGTACTTGATGCCCTTCTCGTAGTCTGTGATAACGGAGAAAGCAGTAACCTCAGTAGCTGTACCGGAAGTGGACGGAATTGCAACAAAGTGTGCCTTTGTGCGGAGCTTCGGAAGACCGAATACCTTGCACATATCCTCAAATGTTGTTTCCGGATACTCATACTTAATCCACATTGCTTTAGCAGCGTCAATCGGGCTGCCGCCGCCCATTGCGATAATCCAGTCAGGGTTGAATTTGCTCATCGCCTCAGCACCACGCATAACGGTATCAACAGACGGGTCCGGCTCAATGCCTTCAAAGAGCTCAACCTGCATGCCTGCCTCTTCGAGGTAAGCAACTGCTTTGTCAAGGAAACCGAATTTTTTCATAGAGCCGCCGCCAACGCAGATCATTGCGCGCTCGCCCCGAAGCTCTTTAAGGACTGCGAGAGAGCCTTTGCCGTGATAAAGGTCACGGGGAAGTGTGAAACGTGCCATTTTTCATTCCTCCATAGTAAAAATAATTTTAAATAAACTTTTTGAGAGAATGGTCTCTCAACCACCATCGTTATTAGTATATCATATATCTTGAGAAAATCAAGATATTTTTCCTATAACTTTAAAAGAAAAAATTTTGATTATTTAGGCAAAATTACCATAAGATAATTACGCACCGCGCGGAATGAGCGTTTTTACATATTTTATTATGCTTGTGCCCATAGCGCCGAGTGAGATTGCGTATGCAATTAGTGCGATGACAGCGGCAACAATGAGGCACACAGGAAGGGGGAGAGCGCGGGAAATAAGAAAATTATATGTAATATCACAAATAAGCCCGGAAAATAGCGAGGCAACAAGAGGTGTAACAAACCAGTTTCCGATACGCGCAGAGAGATGCAGGCGCTTTTTCAGGCAGCGGAAGTTGAGTAGTGCGCATAGTCCGCTTGCGAATACGTATCCTGCAACATATCCTCGCATACCAATGTGCGCAAAACCGGCGCTCCAAGTGAAAACAAGCTGTAAAAGACCGCTGATAACGATATATACCGCTGCTCTTTTCTGCATACCGATACCGTTGAGAAGCGCACCGGTGGTCATTTCGTAGTAGGAAAAAAGAGTGCCGATGCCCAGCGGAAGAATAAATCCGCCTGCTGCTTCGTGAGAGAAAAGAACGCGGCAGACCGGCTCACCCAGCGGGATGAGAACAGCAAAACACGGCATGGCAAGGAGTCCTGTAGCGTGAATGGTTTTTCCTGCCTTTCTTCTAAGATCATGATCATCACCTGCTGCAAGCTGCTCGGAGACCTTCGGAACCATAACAGATGTGAGCGATGCAATAAACGCAATAGGGAACATAAGAAGCGGCATAGTCATTCCGAACATTGCACCAAAGGTTTCCGTTGCGGTTAACCGGCTCATCCCCGCGCATTGAAGTCTTCTCGGGAGCAGAATAGAATTTATCGAGCCAAGCAGATTGTTTACCGTTGCCGCCGCTGATACAGGAACGGATATTGCAAGAATGTCTCCTGTTTTTACCGGTTCACTCGGACGGGGTGAAAGACGCATTTTTTCGGGACGGTAAAAAAGTGAAAGAAGAGAAGAACTAAACAGCTCGCTTATTACCATACCAAGAAAAATGAGCATGGCACGCCATCCGGCATCTCCGGTGCTGAAGGAGATAAGAAGTGCGGCAACGGCAAGCGCGCGGATTATCTGTTCAGAAAGCTCGGAGATTATCTGGGGATACACTTTTCCCACACCGTAGAAATAGTTTTTAAAAATATTTTCAATACCGGTGAGAAAAAGGCAGATAAAGACGAGCGGAAGCGAGAGCATGGTGCGCTCGTCACCGAGGATATGTTTTGAAATCACATTTGGAAAGAGAACGCAGATTGAGGTGAGAGAGAGAACAGAGATAAAAAAAATCCTCCGGCAAAGCGTTACCGAGCGCGTAGCTCCGTTCATATCGCCCACTCCGGCTTTTGAAGCTGCAACGCGCGCAACTGCAACAGTGAGACCGCTTAGAGTGAGGGAGGATACAACGGAATAGAACGGCGTTACCAGCTGATACACGCCAAGAGCCTCGGCACCTGCAATGCGGCTTAAGAAAATGCGGTACAGAAAGCCGAGCAACTGGAGAACCGAGTTAGATACGGATATTGCAAAAAGACTGTAAAAAACCGACTTGCGGCTTATTTTTGAAAGCTTCACAGAAAAACACCTCCGTCATAATAAATATGACGGAGGACGTAAAAAAATGAGGTTATATTCTTGAGTATTTTTCATTAAATGCATAAAGCTTTTCTGAAAGTGCTTCGGAAAGAGAGCCTTCCTGCATTCGCCAGCGCCAGTTGCGGTCATTTACCGTTGACGGAGTGTTCATCCGCGCTGTGGCGGGAAGATTCAGAAAATCCTGCATCGGCGCAATGGCAAGGTCAGCACGTGAGCTCCATGCCGCGCGAAGGAATGCATCGAAGAGAGTTTCGCCGTCAGAGGGGGAGAGATACCGTCGCGCAAAGTCGAGAAGATGCATTGGTGCAGATTCAAGAAAACCACGAAGAGTATCGTTGTCGTGCGTACCCGTATAAACAACAGAGTTTTCGGGATATTTGTGCGGAAGATAGATGTTGTGCTCGTCGCTGTCAAAGGCAAACAGGAGAACCTTCATTCCGGGAAGGTTGCATCCGTCGCGTAGGGCAAAAACCTCCTCTGTCAGAAAGCCAAGATCCTCTGCGATGAGAGAAAGGTCGGGCAGTGCCGCCTTCACTGTATCAAAAAACGGTTTGCCGGGTCCCTTTTCCCAATGCCCGCATACGGCGTTCTGCGCACCAAAGGGTACAGACCAGTAGGCTTCAAATGCGCGGAAATGATCAAGACGCACAGTATCAAACATTTTTGCGCAGTGAGAAAGGCGGGCAATCCACCACGAAAAGCCGCTTTCAGCAAGACGGTTCCAGCGATATGTCGGGTTTCCCCAAAGCTGTCCTTCGGCGGAAAAAGCATCGGGCGGACAGCCAGAAACATCAAAGGGAACAAGTGTGTCGTTTAAGTTAAAGATACCCGGGCTTGACCAGACATCGCAGGAGTCAAGCGAAACGTAAATCGGAACATCGCCGATGAGTGAGATTCCCTTTGAATTTGCAAATCTGCGAAGCTTTTCCCACTGGGAAAAAAACATAAACTGCTCAAATTTATAATAGTTTTCATCCTCGCGGTGCTTTTCTCTCCACTCGGGAAGCCCGGACTTATCGCGGAGGGAATCCGGGAAATGCTGCCACGCGATTCCGCCAAGCTCCTCACGGATTGACATAAATGAGGCGTAATCACCTATCCAGTGGCTTTCGTGCTCGCAAAAGGAATTAAGCGCGTCATAATCACGAAAACGTGAAAAGGCAAGGCGCAAAAGCCGCGCGCGCTCCGGAATGATGATTTTAAAATCTACGCGCTCGCAGTTGTCAAATTCTGCGCTGCGTAGTTCATCCTTTGTAATAAGTCCTGCTTCAAAAAGCGCCTCCGGGTCGATGAATAACGCATCTCCGGCAAAAGAGGAAATGGAATTGTACGGTGAGAACCCCGGACCGCGCGGGTTTACGGGAAGAACCTGCCATGCCGAAAAGCCGCTTTTGGCGAGAAATGCAACGAATTCCCATGCCGTTTTTCCAAGCGTTCCTATTCCGTATTTTCCGTTAAGTGACGAAATGTGCATAAGCACACCGCTTTGTCTTTTCATATGCCGCTCCTTATCTCCCAGTTACAGAAATCAAAATAAATATTCTGCGAGGACGGATTTATTTTTTTAAAAAAGTTTCTCTCGGTATACACTGCCGTATCCTTAAAAAGAACTGGCGCAAAGGGAACGGTTTCGCAGAATGCGGTAAAGAACTGCGAAAGCCCCTCGTCACCGCCGAGATATGCCGCAACACCGGTGGACATTGCTGCATCATAAAAGCCGCCGAAGTTTAGCGAGCCTGCTATAAGTCTCGTAATATCAAAGTCTGCACCGAGAGCGACCTCTGCATAATAAAGGTCAAAATCCCCTGTGGAAAGTGCGCGGGTATACTCGTTAAAGGCAAGTGCGCGGACGGTAGTGGGAGCGCCCAGACGTGTGAGCGTGTCTGCAATTCTTTTGCAAACGGCAACCTTGCCGCTGTTCTCACTGTTTACCAGTATGGTAAGAGAGTCCGCGAACGGTAGCGGAGTGTCCGGCTGATAGGAAAGCGTTTCTGCGAATGCGTGGTTATAAAGCGTGCTTTTGGGGTAAGTCGGAGGCCAAGCGGTCTTAGGAAGACAACATTCACA
>JAZQSB010000119.1:0-3096 GCA_045629885.1 Eubacteriales bacterium
ATTTAGCCGACTGCTACATCAACGCCCTTTTCAGCGAAGTACTTTGCAGCACCTGCGTGGAACGGTACGATCATACCGCTTGTAGCGTTTTCAATGCTCAGCTCTGCACCCTTTGCATTTTCAGCGGTGATTGCCTCTGCATTGTCAAAAATAGCGGCTGTGAGGTTGTATACATCTTCTTCGGTTGCCTCTGCATTAACGATGAGAGTTGCCTTAACTGTAACAGTCTTGACATCCTCTGCCTGACCCGGATATGTACCTGCCGGAACGGTGTAGACCGTGTAGAACGGGCAGGAAGCCATAAGAGCATCTGCAACGCCTCCATCAATCGGAACGAGATATGCACTGTTTGTTGTGCAAAGCTCTGTGATTGCCGGAGTGGGAGCACCTGCTACAATAAATGCTGCGTCAATCTTGCCGTCTTTGAGCGCGTCTGCGCTGTCTGCAAAGGACTGGTACTGAGCCTTGATATCCTGCTCGGTAAGACCGGCAGCGGTAAGCACATCCACAGCGTTGAAGTAAACGCCCGAGCCCGGAGCACCGATAGAAACGGACTTACCCTTAAGGTCTGCAACACTCTTTATAGCCGGGTCCATGGTAACGAGCTGAACAGATTCAGCATAAAGACCTGCAACTGTTCGGAAGGATTCAACCTTACCCTCAGACTCGAAGGAACGTGTGCCTTCCCATGCGTAGGACATAACATCAGACTGAACGGTACCCAGCTGATAGTTGCCGGCGTCGATCCCCTGAATGTTAGCCTTGGAACCGTCTGTAGAAACAACGGTGACATTAATGCCAGCGTTGTTCTTGATGTACTGACCAAGTACGCCGCCGTAACCGTAGTATGTACCCGAGGTACCGCCGGTACCCATGGTCATACTTGTGCCCGCTCCACCTGAGCAAGCTGCCAGAGCAAAGAGCATAATCATTGCCATGACGAGAGAGACTATTCTTTTCATAATTTCCTCCATCTCCCGGCAAGCCAAAACCGGGATTTTATTTTGACTTTATCATTATACTATAATTTCCCTGATTTTTCAAGCAAAATTGCATTTCTTTGCAAATTAACATATTAACAACTGGAAAAACGCGCCGAAAATGTCAAAAAGGTTACCTCTCTACGAATCTTTTGCAGGGCGGTAACCTTTTTTCTTTCTTTCAAATATACTAATATTGAAAAGAGAAGTAAACAAATCCCGATTGTTCCCTTTTATGAAAGGACGATTATATTATGACAGAAAACTTAAAACTTGCAGTTGTAGGCGGCGACGAGCGGCAGGCAAAGCTTTGCAATCTCCTTGCAAACGATGGACATAAAGTTTATTCCTTTGCACTCGATAAAGCAAAGCTTTCAGACAGCGTTCTTCGCGGCGGAAGCATTTCCGGTCTTTCAAAAAAGTTTGATTGCATTATCCTCCCCGTTCCCGTATGCTCAGATGCAAACCGCTTAAACACGCCTCTTTCTGCCTACGAGTACCATATTGATGACTTATTCTCACTCTTTTCCGCAGGACAGACTGTTATTGCCGGACGGGTTGATAACGAACTTTTCTCAAAAGCCGGCAGAAACGGAATAAGGCTTTATGATTACCTTGAACGCGAGGATTTTACCGTACTCAACTCTATTCCGACTGCAGAGGGCGCAATAGAGGTTGCTATGCGGGAGCTTGACACTACCCTCAACCGTAAAAGATGCCTTGTTCTGGGCTTTGGTCATATTGGAAAACTTCTTTGCCATTACATCCGCGGGCTCGGCGCAACAGTAACTGCAACAGCGCGTAAATTCGGCGATCTTGCGTGGATACATGCATATGGATACGAAGCATTAGAAACATCACGCATAAAAAATTCACTTTCAAAATACGATATCATCTTCAACACCATACCCGCGCTTATTCTCGACGAAGAGGCACTTTCTCATGTGCGAGGCGATGCTTTTATATGTGACCTTGCCTCAAAGCCGGGCGGAGTTGATTTTAACGCCGCAAGACAGCTCGGTCTTCATACAGTACAGGCTCTTTCCCTGCCGGGAAAATGTGCGCCGATGTCTGCCGCAGCGGCGATGCGCGACACCATTTACAATATCCTTGACGAATGGGGGAATTAAACCTTGTCAAAACTCACCATAGGCTTTGCACTGTGCGGCTCGTTCTGCACCTTTGCAAAGGTTATTCCCGAGATCGAAAAGCTCGTCCGCGAAGGATACAATGTCGTTCCGATAATGTCCGGCACTGCGTACAGTACCGACACTCGTTTTGGAAAAGCACGCGATTTTGCCGAAAAGCTTGAAAGCATCTGTGATGCTCCGATAATAAAAACCATCCCTGAAGCCGAGCCGATTGGTCCGAAAAAGCTTCTTGATGCGCTGATTATAGCGCCGTGCACCGGCAACACCGCAGCAAAGCTTGCCTGCGGCATAACCGACACGTCCGTCACCATGGCAGCAAAAGCACATATGCGAAACGCCCGCCCGCTCGTTATCGCAATATCCACCAACGACGGACTTGGCATCAACCTGAAAAACATAGGCACGCTGTCTACCGTCAAGAACGTTTTCTTTGTTCCTTACGGTCAGGACGACAGCAAGGGCAAGCCCAACTCTCTTGTTGCCGATATGACAAAAATCCCTGATACGCTAAAATATGCTCTTGAAGGCAAGCAATACCAACCGGTGCTTGTGTGAGAATATTAAAGAGGTGCGGGATCTCCGCACCTCTTTCTATACTCCGGGTGCGATGCCGAAGGCTGCGATAAGCGCAACGTTCAGCATTGCAAGCGCGGGAATAAGAATTTTAAATTTGGTATGCTTTGTCTTGTGGCGGAATTTCTTCATCCCAAAATACGCACCCACTGCACCGAAGAATACTGCACAGAGAATAAGCGTTTTTTCGGGTATGCGCCACACATTTCTTTTTGCCTTCCACTTGTCAATTCCGTAAAGCAGAAAAACGGCAAAGTTCCATATTATGTATGTAAATATGAGATAGCTATTCATAACTTTTCCTCAGCTTTCCAAGGATTTGCTCAAAATACTCGGGAAGATTTGATTCAAAATACATTTCCTTTCCGGTGCACGGATGCACAAAGGTTACG
>JAZQSB010000120.1:0-1589 GCA_045629885.1 Eubacteriales bacterium
GGCGATATGGTTGAATTCGGCGGCCTTCTCGGTAGTGCACCCATTATGGCGGTGAACGGCTATTCCTCCGATGAGTTCATCTCCCGCGGCGGACGCATCCCCGCACCTATCCACAGCCAGAGGAACTGACGCTGTGGAAAACATAAGAAACGACGAATTTTATATGCGTGAGGCAATTGCCCTTGCGGAAAAGGCAGCGGAGCTGGGAGAAGCTCCGGTCGGTTGCGTTATTGTTCTTGACGGTGAAATAATAGGGCGAGGGTATAATCTGCGCGAGAGCAGCGGTAATCCGCTTACTCATGCCGAAATTATTGCAATCAACGAAGCATGCCGCCATGTTGAGAGCTTCCGCCTTGTTGGCTGTGAGCTTTATGTTACGCTTGAGCCGTGCCCGATGTGTGCAGGCGCGTGCATAAATTCAAGAGTTGAGCGCGTTGTCTTTGGCGCATATGACCCGAAAGCCGGCTCTTGCGGCTCGGTGGTAAATCTTTTTGATTTGCCGTACAATCACAAACCCGAGCTTTGCGGCGGTGTTTTTGAGGAGGAGTGTGCATCTCTTCTTTCCCGCTTCTTTGTTTCACTGCGTGAACGCAATAAACTGCGAAAAAAGGCGAATTTAAACGAAGTTTAACATCTCCGTAACAGATAAAGATTTATTTGTTAACAAAATCAAGTTATAATAATATACGTAATCAGTCGAAAGGCTGTTTACATAAATTTGATAATAATCTTTTCTCTGTTACTCCTCCCCACACTCCTATTGCAAAACATAGAGAAAAAGAGCGGTTCTTATGCGCGAACCGCTCTTTTTCTCTTTTTATTCATAATTTTTTTACAGAAAAAACTCAAAATATTTTAGAGAAAATGCTTGATAATTTACTGCTGCGTGGTATACTAAAAATACGGACAGAGGAAAGTTTTACATCTGTTTTCACTATCTGCAAAGGAGGTTACTTACTATGAATATGCAGAAACTTACCAAAAAGTCAATTGACGCAATACAGGAGGCGCGAAGCTGTGCCCTTGAATACGGCAATCCACAGATAGAGCAGGAGCATCTGCTTTTTGCACTTGTCTCACAGGACGGAGGGCTTATTCCGGAGCTTTTAAAAAAGCTTGGTGCCACGAGCCTTAAAAGCGATGCGCGCTCTCTTATAGAAAAGCTTTCAAAGGTATCGGGTGGCTCGGACGTATATGTCTCTCGTGATGCGGAAGCGGCACTTACCGCTGCGGAAAAACGCGCAGAGAGCCTTCGGGATGAATACATTTCGGTAGAGCATCTTATGCTTGGTCTTCTTGATAAGCCGTCAGCATCCCTTAAAAAGCTTTTTGATGAAAACGGTATCACAACCGACAAGTTTTTAGAGGTTTTAGCTGAGGTGCGCGGCAATGCGCGCGTAACATCGGATGACCCTGAAAGCACATATGATGCACTAAAGAAGTACGGAACGGACTTAACCGCGCTTGCAAGAGATAAAAAGCTTGACCCCGTAATCGGGCGCGATACAGAAATCCGCAATGTTATACGCATCCTCTCACGCAAAACGAAAAACAATCCCGTTCTCATTGGTGAGCCGGGCGTTGGTAAA
>JAZQSB010000121.1:0-1678 GCA_045629885.1 Eubacteriales bacterium
CGCAACTCTTGTTGGTGATTTCATTGATTCTGCAGCTCCATTCTGCTATACTTAAAATGGGTAATTCCGTTGCAGATGAATTTCATTCTGCAGAATTGATGTTATGTCTAAGGCAAATCCTATTCCACGCATTTTATGCTATAGAACCATCAACCTTACCGAGAATTTTTAATAGCATCAATAAAGAACCAAAAGCAAAAAGCAGAATTTCTGAAACCCTAAAACAATACTCAACGGTGCAGAAGTTTTTAATGGAAAATGATATTGGACGCGACCTCCAAAACCGCGTGCCGGGTGAGGTCGCGAGCGCTGCCGGTGGCATAAAGCGAGCGTAACGAAGTGCCGCGGTCGGTAAGCAAGATACGGATGCATCGAGTCGCCGGGTACCGCAAACGGGGTTGCGAAGCAACTTCAAGTCCTTCTACCCCTGCCACAGAAAGAACATACCGCATATAAGAGGTGTGTTCTTTCATATATTCACCTGTTGTTTTTTTCTCTTTTGTAATGCATTTGAAACCTTTCTTCTCTTGACTTCGACAAAGACATATGGCATAATTATATGTAGTCATTATTATATTGCAGAAAGCAAGGTGTTCCGTGTGGGAGAGGTGTCAATCCGTCAGGTTGCCAAAAACCGAAAAGCATGGCACGACTATAATATTGAAGACTCTTTTGAAGCAGGCATTGCTCTTTGCGGAACCGAGGTTAAATCACTCCGCGCGGGTGCGTGCAACCTTAAGGACTCTTTCTGTTCCGTGAAGGACGGTGAACTTATCGTTCACGGTATGCACATCAGTCCTTACGAAAAAGGAAATATTTTTAACAAAGAACCGCTTCGGAACAGAAAACTGCTTATGCACAAATCTGAAATCCGTAAGCTTGCCGCAGCTCAGGCGCAAGACGGATACACCATTATTCCGTTATCCGTTTATCTCAAAGGCTCGCTTGTAAAGGTTCAGGTAGGACTTGCGAAGGGTAAAAAACTCCATGACAAGCGTGATGCGGCGGCTGCTCGTGATGCAAAGCGTGAGATTGACAGAGCGCTGAAAGAGCAAAGACGCTAAAGGTGATAAAAACAATCATTTACTAAAAAATCTTTTAGGCAAAACTCCAAATGAAGAGCTTATGCACAAATGTTCACTCGAAAACTCGGTGGGAGAACACACTCCTCCGGCATTTATCTGGCACACACTTACCGACGCAGGTGTTCCGGTTGAAAACTCTTTCCTTTTTGCAAATGCAATGAAAAAGGCAAGCGTTCCGTTTGAACTGCATGTATATCCCGACGGACCCCACGGTCTTTCTCTCAGCACACGGGAAACTGGCTCGACCAGAAGCGATATGATAAATCCGCACGTTAATTCATGGATAAGTCTTTGTGAACGTTGGATCGCAAGGTTTATTGATAGATAAGGGGGCGTAAAGGTTTCGACGGGGATGTTGAAGCACGGGTAGCGGGCAGAGGCGCAGAGCCGCTTTAAAATCTGCAACTTAATTTTTATAAATTAAATAACAACAATAAACTTATTGCTGCTTAAATTATAAGCGGCCATCTTCCCTGGGAGGACCACGGTCCGGGAGCAAGGTGTCACACAGTGGTGAACGTGACCGCGCAAAGCTTTGAGCACGGCATGTAAAATGAAGCTACCGAATGCGGAAGCACGCCTGGTCGGGGTCC
>JAZQSB010000122.1:0-10052 GCA_045629885.1 Eubacteriales bacterium
ACGATCCGACTTGGAGACATACCGTAAGTCTCACGGCAGACCTGCGCTAAATGTGAGTTATCATAGAATCCGCACTCTTCCGCAATTTGAGCAACGCTTTTGTCCGTGATTCTTAAAAGCTCGTATGCATTCTGCATGCGCAGAGAGGTTATGTAGCTATGGCAAGTCTGACCGATTGTAGAGTTAAAAGCAGATGTAAATGTCCTGCGTGACATCATAGCAATGCTGCTTACTTCATCAATCGTCATTTTCTTTGAAGTGTTATTGATGAGATACGTCATTGCTTCGTCAATGCACTCCATCCTCGTGCGTATCTGCGCAAGCTCAATTTTGTTTACCGACGTATCAACGTTTTTTACAAATATTTCAAGGAGACGCACAATGTCGTTAAGGATTTTGTTTGTGTGCATTGCCATATGCTTCCGGTATTCTGATAAGATGTCCGTACATATAAGGTCTGCAAGCTGCTTATCGCGTCCCGTTATCGTAGTGTTGGGGGCGAGATAGAACGAATCAAACGATGCATTTTCGAATGTGTGTCCTAAAAACGGAATATTGTTGCTTTCAAGGAAGTTCTTTTTAATAGAAATCTGTATAACAAGAGCCTCTTTAAGGTTGGTCTCTGAGGTATCAATTCTGTGTACCATATAAGGGAAGATAACCGCGGCACTTCCGGCTTTCTGCGGATATGTAACCCCGTTTATCGTGTGGAGCCAGCTGCCTGAAACGGTATACCATATCTGCAGATAATCATGCCAGTGTGGATGGTGCTTTTTGTTTTTGTGAACTGTCTGCACGGTAAAAGGCAGAATGTCAAACATACGGTTTGTGCTGCTAAGTGATGGAACACAAGCCTCAAACGGATAAACAATAACCTTGTTCAAGCAACATACCTCCCTTCAAATTTATCCCACTTATATTTATATAATACAACATTTTCTTGCGTTTTGCAAGAATTTTCTCTTGGAAAAAAAGGCGATAAAATCCTGCTGAGATTGCCCGTTTTTCCTTTTTTAAACATTGCTTTTCTGTCTTCTTAAATGTTACAATATAATTACAATAAAATAAACTTGGAGGTTTATGTGTTATGAAAAAGATTCTATCAATTCTAATCGCAATTTCCCTTATTATTTCAATGATACCTGCGGCGTTCGCAGCAGGAGAAAGCACCGACATGTCGGGTGTAAAGGTTACATACAACCTAAAAACCTTTGTGTGGAACAACAAAGCTAATGTTGAAAGTGATGGCTATAGCTATATCAACTATGCCAACACAAACGGTTTTTATGAGTTTGCAGCATCACGCCACGGCGGCGGTTATAGCTGGAATTCATTCGCTAATGCCCTCAAACCTAACAGTTATTTTGCTGTCAATCAGTATGCTGGGTTCTTAGCGAAGGCGGACGAATCTGACAAGTGGTTTGCGCTTAAGGTTTATGTTCCGGTAGCAGGCGAATACAAGCCGAGTGCGACCTTTTATAGATATACTGGCAATAAAGATACATCATATCTTGAATATTACCTTATAAAAGTAACGGATGACCCCGTAAGCACGACCCTCGCAAACAGCAACCTTACTTCTTCAAATCCCGGCTATATCGGAAAAAAATGCACATATAGTTCGGACCAGAAATCTTACACCGAATACATTACCGGGGATAGCGGTCAAGAAACCGTGGATCTTGATGCCGGTGAATACTATCTCGTGTATAGGGTGGTTGTAGCTAAAGGTGCCGGCTGGAATCAATTTTCAATTGGTAACTTCACCCTCGACGGTGGAACAAATACAGTCCCGATAATTTCAAGCCTCACAGTAAACGGAAATCAAGTAACTGCAGAAGCAGCAAAAATGAGCGATAATACAAATGCAAGCAATGTTACATACTCATATGCAGTAGCAGACGATGATGCAGACAAAGCAAGCGTTGATGCAGAAACCGGTGTTGTAACAGGAAAGGCACACGGCACAGCTACAATTATCGCAACTGCAACAAGGGGTGATTACTCATCTTCAAAATCAATTGAAGTAGAAGTACCAGCCCCCGCCGTGCAGGAAGATCCGACCCTTAAAGCTGCATTTGACGCTGTTCCGGTTGCGGAAAATGATTACGTTGCACCGACAGTAGTAGGCTTGGACTTTGACGGAACGGTGATGGATGCGGAAGATAACAGAAACGGCACATTTACCCTTACTGCAGAAGCAACAAACGGTAAAGGCGAAAAGTTCCTTTACTGGGCAGTTGGAAATACAGATAAGAAGAGAATAATTTCGTTTAATAATGTTATCACCAACTATGTTCCGGCAGGAGAAGGCAGAAACTACCTCATCGCAGTATACGAAGGCGATATTGCTTCTGACAAGAATGAATACTACAACCAGAATGGTCAGCTTATCGCAAAGGATACAACAGATCCTGACCTTCCGGCAATGGCAGGCTACGGCGAAGCAAAGAGCTGGGAGCAGTATGGCAAAACAAACATTTATGTTGCACAGTATGGTGAAGCGCCGAAGCGTGACGAAGTAACAGTAACGGTTGTTGATGGTAACGGCACAGCTACAGTACCTTTCGGTGGCAGTGTCACCTGCACGGCAACAAGAGAAAACTTCAAGTGCTGGAAGAAGACCAATATCAACGGCGATGAGATTGTAAGCGTTGATGAGACATACACCTTCAAAGCTTGGGAAAACTGCACAGTAACGGCAGTATACGAAGTTCATACTCCTCTCAGCACTGCAATGAAGATTATCATTGATGATTTCGATGTAGATTCTGAAACCGGAATAATGGCAGAGTTTATAGGTCTTGGCAGCGCGGTTGAAAAAGGCATTATGTTTAAGGATAAGGAAACTCAGGAAACAACAAAAATTGCAATGACAACCTCGGGCAACCAGTTCACGGTTATCGCAGATAAAGAGGGAACATACACAGGCTATGCAATCCTTGAGGACGGAAATGCATATTCAATCATCACCGACGGCTCTTACACAAAATAACAGGAATAACTTACCTGTAGCGGAGAGGGTTCCCTCTCCGCTATAATAAAAGAGAAAGCCTCGCGAAAAAATGAAAGGAGCAATCAATGAAACGCTTTTTATCACTTTTGTTAGCAATGTCAATGCTGGTGTCTTTGCTTCCCGCCGTTTCGGCAACGGAACCGGAAGCAGAATACACATCCCCCGGAATAACTGTTGTATACAACCTGGGAAACTTCCTGTATGACAATAGGAGTATTGTTAACAGTGATGGTTATAGCTATATTAACTATGCCAACACAAACGGTTTTTTTGAATTCGCAGCAGCAGGATACGGTGGTGCATATTACAGTTGGGATGAAAACCCTGATTCAAATGTCATCAAACCTAACGGAAACACAATAAAGATCGATGATATTAGCAGCAGTAAGTTTAGAAACGGATTTATAATAGAAACCGGATCTGAGGCATGGTTTGCGCTTAAGATAAATGTTCCGAAAACAGGTTTATACACTCCAAAGATCAAATTTACGCAGTATAAGAAACTAAACGTTGAAGTGTATCACGATTATTTCCTTATAAAAGTAACGGATACTCCTGTGAAAGAGGTGCTTGCAGAGTCGGAACTTACAACCTCGCATCCCGGCTATGTAGGAAGCCAGCGTTGTGACAGAACAGATGGTAACGAACCGCTTGACAACCAATTTCTTTTCGATGTAAATAACAAAAACACGACAGTTGAGAACGTCAAACTCGATGAGGGTGAATACTATCTTGTATATAAGCCGCGTAATGTTACAGGCTCTTGTTACACTACAGCAGGTAACTTCACTCTTGACGGCGGAAATACGGGCAACCCCGAGCCAATGGCAGCAACGATTGAGTGTGATTCCTCACTCGTGTTTGATAACGGCAGCACAGCGCAGCTTAAGACAATGCTCTTCATGAGCGATAAATCGAAAAAAACGGCAACTAATGTAAAGTACAAAGCGCTTACACCAAATCTTGCCACAGTTGATGAAAATACAGGTCTCATAACAGGTGTAGCACCCGGTGCTGCAGAGTTTGAAGCAACGGTTACCGAAAACGGAAAAGAATTCAAAGCAACCTTCTCTATTTCCGTTTCCGACAGCAGACTTTCCGGAATAACGGTTACATACAACCTGGGAGCATTTCTTAAAAACAACAAGACAACCGTTGGAAGTGACGGCTATAAAACCGTAAGCTATGCAAACACAAACGGTTTTTATGAGTTTGCAGCAGCGGGATACGGTGGTGACCAGTACAGCTGGGCGGAAAAGCCACATTCATATACCGTCAAACCAAACGACAGCTCAGTCAAGATTGACTCTTACTTTGGCGGCGGACTTATAATGGACAGTAAGTATAGCTCTTGGTTTGCAATTAAGATAAATGTTCCGAAAAAGGGTATATACACTCCAAAGGTCGACTTTACGCAGTATAAAAAAGCAAGCACTGAAGTGTATATTGATTACTTCCTTATAAAAGTTACGGACGCGCCTGTGAGCGAAGCTCTTAAAGAGTCGGGACTTACAACCTCGCATCCCGGCTATATCGGAAGCCAGCGTTGCGACAGAACAGACGGTAACGAGCCGTTTTATGACGAAACATTTGGCAACCCGAATAACCCAACGACCGTGGATCTCGATGAGGGTGAATACTATCTCGTATACAAGCCGCGTAACGTTATCGGCTCTTGCTCGGCAAGAGCTGCTGACTTCACTCTCGACGGCGGTAATGTAAGTGACCCTGCTCCGATGATGGCACGTTTCTCTGTTGATAAAAATGAAATTTATTCAAACGGTGGAACGGCGAAGGTATATGCAACGGTATACTTAAGCGATGGAACAACAAAGCGTGTTGATGATGTTACCCTAACTCCGCTTACTCCGGAGTATGGTGGAGCAAACAATGATTTTGGCGTAATCGTCGGAAAGGCGCTCGGAACAGCGAAATTCCACGCCGAGATAAATTATGGCGGTAAGTCTTTCTCGGATGAATTTGAAATAGAGGTTGTGCAAAACCCGTCGCAGCCGGGTGACGGCTCCGTTATCTATTATGATATTTCGTCGTGGCTTGATAATTATAAAGAGGCCGACAGTAACGGCGCGGAAAGCTTTGGTGGACTGGGGTACAAGGCGATTACATATGCCTCAACCGATAATATGTTTGAATACGCAGCAAATAAAACTGAGGGAAAATACAGCTGGCAGGAGGGTGGAATAGATTATTCCACATATGATAACAGCTCTGTTTCCCGTTTCCGCATAGCAAAAGGTTCAAAATATAACGGACTTCAGATGTACGTAGCAAAAATGGGCTGGTGGGCGCTTAAGGTTAATGTCGAAAAAGACGGTCTTTATATGCCTGCAGCTACGTATTGGGGATATAACAGAGGCGGCGAGTCCTATATGGATTATTTCCTCATAAAGAACGACGGAACCGAAATGAGCACGCTTCTTGCGGATGCAAATCTAACAACTCAAAGTTCCGGGTATCTTGGAAGCATAAGAAATGAGAACAGAACGATCAAAGGCTCACAGGACTATTTCTTCGATGAACCGCTCGGAAACATCGTTTATCTCGAATCGGGAGAATATTACCTTGTATATAAGCCTCGCGCGGTAAGCGGTTCGGATACATATGGAATGGCATCAAACTTCTCGCTTGATGGTGTAAACTGCATAAAGAGCTTGCTTATTGATGCAGACACAGAGCTTAATTGGAACGATGAGTCCCAAATCAATATCCTCCCAACACGGCTTGATGGAACGGTTATTGATGAAAACGACCTGGAAATAACTTATGTGTCCTCTAACAGCAATATCCTTACTGTTGATAAAAAAGGCAAAGTAAAAGCTATCGGCGACGGAGCGGTAACGGTTACGGTAACCGTCAGTGATGGCACCAACACAATAAGTAAAAAGATTGATTTTAGCGTATATGATAACACCGGCGTTTCTGATTTTATTCTCAATGCCGAGGATAAGGTTTATGTAACTCAGAAAACCCTTCTCGATGTTGATGCAAAAATGAACAGCGGAAACATCCTTGACGTTCCGGATAATTGTATAACATATACGGCGAAGCCGGAAGAGATTCTCACCGTTTCAAATGGTATGCTGATTGCACTTCAGGAAGGAAAAGGAACCTTAACAACAAAAATAAGCTTCCGTGGTAAACAAAAGGAAGTCACAACGGAAATAACGGTTCTTCAGAAGACAGGAAAAACTGAACCCACAATCTATACGTATAAAGAACGGCAGAACGCGCTTGACAATGCAAAGAAATATGACTGGGCAAAAACATCTGTCAGAGGCTACACCAGAGCGGGTGACAGTGCAATAAAAATAGCAGAGGCAATGATACCGCAGATTTACGGCGAAGGTCTTCCGCGCGGACGTCAGCTCGGTACTCCCAAGGATCTCAATTATAAATATTGTCGCTATTGTAAAGCAAACATAGAAGGCGAGAACTCGTGGAAGTTTGATTATGTAAACAGCCCGTGGAAGGTTCAGTGCTCGGCGTGCAAGCGCCTTTTCCCGTCAAATGATTTTGAGGGATTTTTAAAGCTTGGTCTTGATGAAACGGGGCTCTATTTCGATGTAGACCGCGCGCGTCAGGCACACCACGAAATGCTCTTCCATCCGGACGGTGAAGAATGTGCGTGCAAAAAGCCTGCGACGGCAAACACTCCCGAGTGGTACATCTTCTATGGCTACGGTAACCCCAATGGCTATCTCTATAACGAGCTATACAGCGCGATAAGAGACAGCAATCAGGACCCGTGGGGAGACACCGATCCGAGGGGAGTCGAGATAAAATACAAAAACGGCGGTACAGACCTCGGCACATACACCGATGAAAGCGGCAAAGTCCTCTGGAAGGGCGGCGATATGTGGGGCGTAGATGACGGCTGGGGATATCTCCCTGGACGCGTTGATTCCACAGGTGTTGAAGAACGCCATGGTTATATAGCTCTCTATTTCTGCAATATGTGGATGAAAATGTTTGCTGTTGCAGAGGATTTGAACGAGGCGTATGTCTATACAGGTGAGCCAAAGTACGGAAGAGTCGGTATTATGCTTCTTGACAGAGTTGCCGATGTTTGGGACAGCTTTAATATGTACTACTTTAGAGAAAAGTTCCTTAATACGCACGGCGGCTCAGGTTACGGCGCAGCGACGGGAAGAATTAACGACTACGAGATTGGAAGACGCATTGTTCCGGCTGCAGATGCTTTCTATCCGATGATATATGATGACGAAGTGATAAGAACGCTTTCTGAAGATGCAGAGAAAAGGGGACTCGAAAATCCAAAGACAAGCTCTGAGCTTATATGGCGTAACATAGCAGATGGCTTGCTTATCGCAATGGCAGATATGTGTAAGGACGGACGTATCAACGGAAACTATGGTCAGGCGCAGTCCGTTGCGGCGTTTGCGGCAATCGCTCTTAATGAACAGCCCAAGACCGATGAAATCATAGAATGGATTTATAAATCGGGCGGTGAGCAGAGTAACGGTACTGTAACGGGCGGAAACTTTGAAGCCAAGATTATAAATGATGTTGACCGCGACGGTATGGGTGATGAAGGTGCGCCGGGTTATAACACATCATGGATAAAAACGCTTCGCTTGTTTGCGGATGTACTTGGAAAATATCAAGGAGAGAAAAACTACAACCCGTACGAAAATCCGAAATTCGTGAAGATGTTTGACCCGCAGATGAATATACTTCTTGCACATTCGAAGGATCCGAACATCGGAGATACGGCAGGTACTGCTTCAACAGAAATAAGTGGCGGTGCAATCATATGGTACAGTGCCTTCCAAAAAGTCACAAATGAAGAATACAAACGTAAAATAGCACAGCATCTCTGGTACGTAACCAACGGAAAACTCGCTCAGTTTGGAAATGATATGCTTTCGGAAAATCCCGAAAACGCAGAAGAAGAGCTTATGAAGTATGTCGACGTGAATGCCCGGATAGGAAGTCAAATGCTTGGCGGCTATGGGCTTGCACTGCTTCGTGACGGTAATAACTATAAATCCGCAAACGTAGCTACCGCGAAGAACACTCATCGTGATTTCTGGATGTGGTTCGGAAGAACAAGCGCGGCTCATTCTCACCAGGATGCACTCAATATTGGTATTGATGCCTTCGGACTCGACGTTGCTCCCGACCTTGGATATCCTGAGAACACCAGCTATCAGCCAAGCCGACTGCAGTGGGTAAATGCAACGATTTCTCACAACACTGTTATCGTTGATGAACGAAATCAAAGCGGATTGACGGGAATTCATGGCTATCCCTATCACTTTGACGACAGCGGAAAAGTTAAGCTTATGGATGCCGAAGCAAAATCTGCGTATTCGCAGTTGGAAAACTACAGAAGAACGGTAGTTATGGTACAGGTAAACGACGATGTTGCATACGGAGTTGACTTTTTCCGTGTAACGGGTGGCAGTCACCACCTCTTCAGCTTCCATTCTCAGGCAGAAAATGCTTATCCGGTAGATGGGCTTGAGATGACAAAGCAGGTTGATGAAAACGGAGAATATAAGGGAACATATGCAGGGGAAGACGGAAAAGACCCTGAAACGGGCGAGTGGACCGAATACAAAGATGACCCGTGGACTAAGCCTACATGGAGCTATACCACCAAGTATCCGCGCGGATATACCTGGCTTAAAAACGTACGCCGCGATAAAGACCCGGAAGATCAGTTTACGGTAGAGTTTGATGTAAAGGATTACCGTAAGGTACTCAAGGACGGCAACGGTATAAAGCTTCGTATGACGCAGTTTAACAACTTCACGCCGACTGAAGTCGCAATAGCCGGCGGATATGTGAACAACAGAACTGACACGAAAATGTTGCCAAGAACCTTGGATTACGTTCTTGTCGAGCGTGACGGCGGAGAGGACGCAAATCTTGACTCACTCTTCACAACTGTCTATGAACCGTACCGCAACACACCGTATATCGAAGAGATAAAGCCGATTGATATTAAAGTAAAAATCGGACATGAAGTCGAGGGCGATATGGCGCGTGCAGTTAAGGTAAAGCACACAGCCGAAAGCGGCGGCAATACGGACTATATCGTATATGCAACTAATAAAAACGTTATTTACACCGTTACGGACGGCGAGTTCAGCTTTGATTTCTCGGGCTTTGTTGGTGTGTATACACTCAACGCAAACGGTGGTGTCATTTACCGCTATGTAAACGATGGAACAATCATCGGAGAAGAAACCGGAAAGGTATCTGCATACTCCGGAACGGTAACAGATTTCCAGAAGGGAAATGAGTTTGAAAACTACATTGATGTGGAAATTGATTGCAATGATTTATCCGACCTTGCAGGAAAGTATATCTATGTCGATAACGATGGTGTCCGGAATGCCGCATATGAAATTATTTCTGCGACAGATGAGGCAGAGGGGCTGAAAGATGGAAGTGTCCGCCTTGATATCGGAACGGTAGGTCTTATCCGCGGACATATAGACCAGAACGATCTCGATAAAGGCTATGTATACAACATTAAGGAAGGGCAGACCTTCTCAATCCCGACAGCGTTTGTAGACGAAAGTGTTCCGGAATTTGATGCGGTGAGTGAAAACTTAAGCGTCTCTGCGGGAAGCTCTATAACCGTTAATGTCCATGCAAATAGCCCGATAAAGGAAAATCCACCGACAATCACATACATCGGTGCAACACTCCCGCGTGGCGCGTCAATTAACTCCGAAACCGGCGTGTTCACGTGGAAGCCGGATAGCAGTCAGGTCGGAAAAAACCATGTGGCAGTAACCGCTCGCGACAGCGACGGCAGAGAAGCAACAATCCACTTTGATATCGCTGTTTACGGTTCAACAACTGGCGGTTCATCTCAAAATAAGACAGAAGGAACCGACAAAACGGAAACCCCGTCAACGGATAATACCGATACCTCCGCTGGTGCCGGCGGTGGCGGCGGGGGCGGCGGTGCCGGCGGCGGGGCCGCACAGGCCGGCAAACCGGATGACACCACAAAAACTTATAAAACAGAAACAAA
>JAZQSB010000123.1:0-3597 GCA_045629885.1 Eubacteriales bacterium
CTGATTAAAGCTGTATGTGTCACATGGTTTCAGAAACACAAGAACTTTTTCTTCGCTTTTCAGAGTTTCTTTCACAAGATACTTAGAAAAGTTCGCACCGGAAAAACCGTCGAAATAAAAATTCTTCTTCAAATCTTCTTCTGTCTTGAAAACAAATGGTGTAACATCATAGTCAAACTCACCCATTTTCCAGCCAAGTACTCTGTTTACCTTACCTGAGGACAGAAGTTCTATGCTTTTTTCAATAAGAATATCTCTTGTTATCTTTTGCATCTTAAGTCCTCCAATCTCTTGTTTTCACCAAGTTTCATAACCTGCTCGGTAAATTCATTCATTGTCTGGGCAAACTTAGCACCTTCTGCCGCAGATACCCATTCAACGCGCGTGCGCTCTTTTTCAATGCCGAGATAATCCAGCATAGAGAAGAGAAGCGCCATGCGGCGGCGTGTATAGTAGTTTCCTGATGTGTAGTGGCAGTCTCCCGGATGACAACCGCAGATGATAACGCCATCTGCACCGCGCTGGAATGCGCGGAGAACAAACATGGGGTTTACTCTGCAGGAGCAGGGGACGCGGATTATCTTTACATCTGCGGGGTAGTTTAAACGGTTGTTTCCCGCAAGGTCTGCACCGGCATATGAACACCAGTTACAGCAGAAAGCCACAATCAAAGGTTTGTAATTGTTCATTTGCATATAGCATCTACCTCCGCCATAATCTGCATACTTGCAAATCCGTTTAAGTCCATTGCGCCCGACGGGCAAGCAACGGTACATGCACCGCACCCCTGGCAAACCGCGGGGTTTACGGACGCAACGCGTCTTATCTTCGTTGTTCTGTCGGGCTGACGGAACTCTTTATCCTCATAGGAGATTGCACCGTAGGGGCAAACGCGCTCACATGATGAACAGCCATTGCACATAAGCTCATCTGAGTGAGCAACGCACGGATTGCCCGTAAGCTTGTCTTTTGCGAGAAGACCGATAACCTTTGATGCCGCAGCACCTGCCTGAGAAACAGTTTCCGGAATATCCTTGGGTCCCTGACAGGTTCCTGAGAGGAATACGCCCGCTGTCGGGCTTTCAACCGGGCGAAGCTTAGGATGAGCCTCAGTGAAGAAATCGTTTGTGTCCATGCTTGCTGTAAGCATTGTGGCAAGGGGTCTTGCGGACTTATCCGGCTCGATTGCCGCCGCAAGAACAACAAGGTCTGCATCAATATGAAGCTGCTTGTTTGCGATAAGATCGGATGCCTGCACCTTGAGATTGTCTCCCTCCGGGGTGACCTTTCCAACCATACCTTTTATGTAGTTAACACCGTATTCTTCAACAGCACGGCGGTAAAACTCGTCAAAGTTCTTGCCTGGGGTTCTTACATCTATATAGAAGACGTAAACTTCCGTGTCCGGGTATTTGTCGCGTGTAAGCATAGCGTGCTTTGCAGTGTACATACAGCAGATTTTTGAGCAGTATTCTTTGCCCTTTTCAGCGCAAGCGGAGCAACGCGAACCAACGCACTGAACAAACACGATTGTGTGGGGGTGCTTTCCGTCGGACGGACGGAGAAGCTTGCCGGCAGTAGGACCTGCCGCGTTGGTAAGTCTCTCAAATTCAAGAGAGGTAATAACGTCTTTTGACTGGCTGTAGGCAAATTCATTAAACTTGTCCATGCTGATGGGATTAAATCCCGTCGCCGCCACGATTGCACCGTATTTTTCTTCTATAAATTCATCCTTCTGCGTGTAGTCAATTGCGCCTGCCGTACATACCTTCGAGCAAATTCCGCACTTTCCGTTTTTAAGCATATTGCATGCCGTTGAATCAATTGTTGCTACCTTCGGCACAGCCTGAGCAAACGGAATGTAAACTGCGGGGCGGTTGTCCATGCCAAGGTTAAATTCATTCGGAACCTTCTTCATCGGGCATTTTTCAACACACGCACCGCAACCTGTGCATAAATCCTCGCGGACGTAACGTGCTTTTTTCTTTATGGTAACGTCAAAATTTCCTACAAAGCCTTTGATGCTTTCAACTTCGCTGTAAGAAAAAATGCGGATATTTTCATGCTGTGCAACCTCAACCATTTTCGGAGTGAGGATACACGCTGCACAGTCAAGCGTTGGAAATGTCTTGTCAAGCTGTGCCATTTTTCCGCCGATTGTGGGCTTTGTTTCAACTATATCAACGGGGAAGCCCGCATCGGCAATGTCAAGTGCAGTCTGTATACCCGCAATACCGCCGCCGATAACGAGCGCGCGCTTTGTTACGGGTGTCTCACCGGGGGTGAGAGGAGTGTTAAGGCTTACCTTTGCTATTGCCGCACGACCGAGGATGATTGCCTTTTCTGTTCCTGCGGGAATGTCTTTATGTACCCATGAGCACTGTTCGCGGATGTTTGCAATCTCAACCATATACGGATTGAGACCTGCCGCAGCTGCAGTTTTGCGGAAGGTCGCCTCGTGCATGCGCGGAGAACACGAACAGACAACAATACCGGTGAGCTTATGCTCGTGTATTGCTGCCTTAATCATATCCTGTCCTGCCTGAGAACACATATACTGATAGTCGGTGGAAAAGACAACACCGGGCTCGCTTTTAAGCGCCTCTGCAACGGCTTTTACATCTACCGTTCCGGCAATGTTACTTCCGCACCAACATACAAAAACACCGATTCTTTGCATATCTTCGATTCTCCTTACTTTGTGTACTTACGAAATGCGCTGACGATTGCCTGCTGAGGAATGTCCTCGTCAAGTATTGCCGGTATGTCGTCCGGAGTAATGCGGGTTTTACCCTGTGTGCGAATGGCGGAAAGGCGTACCGCTTCAACAAGCTTTGCAGGCTCCACGCCGCGTGGACATCTGTCAACGCATGCAAAGCACGTAAGGCATCTGTAAAGAGATTCAGAATCGAGAAGAGGCTTTATATCGCCGCTCTCTACCATATATACAAACTGGTGCGGATGGAATTCCATCTCGTCATATGCAGGGCAGGTTGCAGAACACTTGCCGCAACGCATACATTTTCTCGGATTTATGCCGCTGATGCGCAAAAGCTCATCCTGAAGATGTTTACTGTTCATCAGTATCCTCCTTAACACCCAATGCCTCTGCCAGAAGCTCTGTAAAGTACACAACCGGCATATCAGAAGTGTTTTTCGTAAGGTTGTAGCGACAGAGCGGGCAGGCGGTAATAATCATATCCGCGCCCTGTGCCTTTGCGTTTTCGATAACAGAGCTGCTGTTCTTTTTAGCAAGCTCCGGACTTTCTGCCATCACATAGCCGCCGCAACATTCATTGCGCTTTGCAAAAATGACCGGATCTCCGCCGAGCGCGCAGATTAAATCTTCAATAATTGTCGGATTTTCCGGATCATCCATTTTCATAACAGAACCCGGACGAAGGAGAAGACATCCGTAATATGCGGCAATCTTTTTGCCGTTAAGTGAATTTTTAACCGCTGCGGAAATCTTGTCAAATCCGACAAGATCCCGAAGCATCTCAAGGTAGTGGTAAACCTCGCATTCTCCGGAATACGGAGCTTCGGGGGTAAGATACCTGTTCACCTTGTCTGCGAATTCGCTGTCATTCTGTATCG
>JAZQSB010000124.1:0-1524 GCA_045629885.1 Eubacteriales bacterium
CTCAAGAAGTATGTTGAATTTGATTTTTGTGAGAATCTTTACAAGCGCATCCCTCTCTTGAGAACTAAGGTTGCTCAATGCAAGGTTCTCCTCCTCATAAATACGTCTTTTTATATTCTCGTCAAGTGCGCGCCCTTTTTCGGTGAGGAATACACGTGTTGCTCTTAAATCATACTCATCAGGTCTGCGAGCAACAAATCCCTCGCGTTCCATCTTCTGAAGAGCAACGCTGACAGTCGGGGCTTTCATATGAGTGGCTTTTACAAGATCAAGCTGTGTTCTTCCGTCTTTCTTGGCAAGTTCAAGAAGCAAATATCTCTCCGACTTCTGCGTTATAGGATTGTCTATATCCTTTTCGCGGAATTTCTCGCCCATCAGTCGGGTTATTTCATTAATCAACAGCATCGGAGACTTTCTCGGATCGATAGGCTCTTTGTCATGCTCCGGTGCTCTTCCGTTTACATTTAGATTTTTCATATCTCCCCTCCGCATATTAATTGATTTCAAATTAGTTTAACTCTAAACTAATTATATCATGCTAAATTACAGTTGTCAATTGATCAAAAAGATTTTTATAAAGAAAAAAGCAACTTGAATCCAAGCTGCTCTTTTGCATTTCTTATTTTTTCTTTGACTTTTCAATAAATTCCGCGAAATCCGCCATTGTTTTGGGAACGTCAATTCTCTGAGGACAGATACTTGCACACGCACCGCAACCGACACAAGCAGAAGGCTTTTTGTCTTCGGGGATTTCTCTATATCTCTCCCATGCCCCCCAACCGGGTGAGAAGAGCATTTCATTATAAACGGAAATGAGATTCGGAATATCAAGTCCTACGGGGCATACCTCGCAGCAATATCTGCATGCTGTGCAAGGAACGGTACCAAGCATAGCACGTCCGATTTCGTTAACCAGAGCGATCTCCTCTTCTGTAAGCTTTACATCGGATGAGAATGTCTTGATATTGTCTTCAAGCTGATCCATCTGAGTCATACCGCTGAGTATTACCTTTACGTTGGGGAGCGACATAAGCCAACGGAATGACCATGATGCGATTGAATCCTCAGGGTTTCTTTCCTTGAGCATTGCTTCATGTTCATCGGACAGCTTTGCAAGTCTTCCGCCACGGATAGGCTCCATTACCCAAACGGGAATATTGCGCGCGGTAAGCAGATCATACTTTACCTTTGCCTCTTGCAGTTCCCAGTCAACGTAGTTCATCTGCACCTGGCAGAACTCCATCTTGTCTCCATAAAGCTCAAGGAATTTTGCAAAAGCTTCGTTTGAAGCATGAGTGGAGAAGCCAAGGTGACCGATTCTGCCTGCTTCCTTCTGCTCAAGGAGATATTTAACAATGCCACGCTCTTCGTCGCAATAAATATCAAGATTGTCGTCGGACACATTGTGGATCAGGTAGAAATCAAAATGATCCACGCCGCATTTCTGAAGCTGCTCTTCGAATACTACAGCCGGCGGGTTCTCTCTTCCCTGGGGCATATTTCCGGGGAATTTCGATGCGATAT
>JAZQSB010000125.1:0-4561 GCA_045629885.1 Eubacteriales bacterium
TGTGCGAGTGGAGAGGTTATCTTGTGCTTTGCGTTGACGGCAAGGCGTATGTTGCCGATGCAGCGCAGAAGCAATACCCGAGAAATGCCACAAACACGTTTGAATATGAGTGGTATTACTGGACAAACATTCCGGCAACAGCGTTATATGAGGATGACGGAGAGCTATATTTCGGAACAGAGGACGGGCGGCTCTGTAAATTCAACACAGACATGAAGAACGAACGAGGAGAAACGGAGCTTACGGCGTATTCGGACGATGGTGAAGCAATTGTAGCCGAATGGGCAACAAACCTGTCAAGTGACGGAAGCTTTATGCAAGAGAAAACCCTTGTGAAAGCCGGCTCGGGAGTTATGGTGAAGTCTGCCTCGCACGCGGCAGTTACCGTGCTTGTTCGCACAGAGCGCGGCACAGAGCAGAAGGTTGCGGTGACAACCCGTGCAGAAAGAGAAAGCAAGTCAATACGCTATTGCGTTGTTCCGTTTAATACGCGGATAAAAAAATACGGTGCGATTCAAATAGTCTGCCGCAATGACAAGGTAAATAATTCTTTTGGCATAGGCGGAATAGTAAGACGGTTTTTCTACGGAAAGATAAAAAAATAATTTAATTTGGAGGTTTTTTATGAGTACAAATACTTTTACAAATGACAAAAAAAGAAAGGCAACCGGCGTTATTTATCAGACGCCGGACGGGAAAAGCGCGCAGGGGTATATAATTGACGGAAAAACATATAAGGATGAGGGCGGCACCACGCGCGTTGACATAGGCTCGACGGTACCCACAGCAGGAGGAACTTTCACGCTTACAGCGGCAGGGGGAGTGAAAACACCTGCGAGCGTTGCAAACGACCTTACTTCTGCGTACAAGCAGAGTGCGGAGCATCTGGGTGCGGGGTATGATGCGAGAAGAAATGCGATAAATGCTGCAACCTCTCGTGCGCAGGATCGTATAAACGACCAGAAAAAGAACGTGCAGATGCAGTATGAGGATGCCAACCGCACGGCATATCAGGCGTATGTCAACGCTTCAAACCCATACGGTGCCTCGGAGGAACAGCGGGCGAGAATAGGACTTGCAAATTCCGGATACGCCGAAACATCAAAAATGCAGCTTGCCAATACATATCAGCAGGCGCTGGGACAGAATATCCGTTCGCGTAATGCATATCTGCAGGAGCTTGATAATGCATACCGTGATGCGAAATATAACGGCGATATTGAGCTTGCAAATGCTATTGCGGATTATGAACAGCTTGTTTACCGTCACGGTATTGATGCCGCCGAGGCAATTGCGGCACAGAACAACCTCGCCTACAACGTGGGAATGAATGCAAATGAAGCGTTGTGGCAGAAAAAGATGTATGAGAATGAGTGGAATGCCGAGGAGCAGGAAAGAAGACAAGCATGGGAAAAGGAACTTTGGAACCGTGCATACAAGCTGGCGGATAAGGGATTTTCCAATCAGGAAATCGCAGACACGCTGGGGGTAAGCCTTAACGACCTGTACCGCGTTATAAGAGGATGGTGAGAGCTGTGGCATGGTGCATGATATCAACACTTATAGGAGCGGTTATTTTCGGAGCCGGAATGGTTTTTGAGAGACTTCTTACCTCTGACATACGGGAGCTGGAAGCAGAAACTGGGGCCGGGGACAAACAGGAAAAGCTTCCAGGAAAAGATGATATAAGATTTCTTGGACAATGGAAAAATCTTTTAGATTATGACGGAACAAGACAGGAGGAGACAGAATATGAAGATATGTAGAACACCGGCTCAGGTTTGGCAGGAATATCAGCGAGGAGTTTCATACAACAAGGGAATTGATTTGTATGAAACAGTAAAGAAAAATGAAAATTTTTTTATAGGAAAGCAATGGGAAGGGGTTAATGCCCCCGATCTTGCAAAGCCTGTTATAAATGTGCTGCGACGGGTTGTGAATTACTTTATCTCGATGATAGTTGCCGATGATATCGGGATAGCCTTTACTCCTTTTATTGCCACCGAACAGAGGAGAAAAAATGCCGGAATATGGTCCCGCGAGGTTGAAAAGGTTATAGAACTTGCAGCAATAAAGGAAAAATCCCGAGAAGTGATACGTAACGCCGCAGTCGATGGAGACGGTATACTGTATTTCTATTTTGATCCGACGGTAGAAACGGGGCAGGTGGCACCGGGCGGTATAACGTGTGAGGTTCTGGAAAACACAAATGTATTTTTCGGAAATCCGCACATGAATGATCTTCAGAAGCAGCCGTACATAATAGTAGCGTTTCGAAAAAATATCAACGCCGTGCGTGCAGAGGCGATAGAACACGGAATGAGTAAGAGGGATGCAATGCAGATACGTGCTGACAGCGATTATGAAGCTTACAATATCAGCAGAAACAATGACGGAAGTGAGTTTGTGACCGTGCTTGTCAGGTTCTGGAGGGAGAACGGTACGATCAGGGCGATGAAAACCACGCGTGATACGGTTATACGCGAGGCGTGGGACACACTGTATCACCGATATCCTATGGCGATGATGCAGTGGGAAAAGGTGAAAAATTCATATCACGGTGTGGCTGCGATAACGGGGCTGATTCCTAACCAGATAAGCATAAACCAGCTGTTTGCTATGGCGATACACTCGGCAAAGGCCAATGCGTTTCCGAAGACTATATACGATGCCACTAAAATACCGGCGTGGACAAATAAAGTCGGACAGGCGATAGGGGTAGTAGGAAATCCAAACGAGGCAGTTGCTTCAAGTTTCCGCGGTGCGGATATGTCCGCGCAGGTGATGCAGCTTATAGACAAGATGATACAGTATACATTGGAGTTTATGGGAGCATCGGATGCAGCGCTTGGAAATATCAATCCGCAAAACACCTCTGCGATAATAGCAACGCAGAAGGCTTCGGCAATGCCGCTTGAGTTACAGAAGCTTGCGTATAACCGTTTTACAGAGGACTATGTGAGGACGCTTGTCGATATGATGAGCGTTGATTACGGACTCCGTGAGGTTCAGAGCGAGGATGACGGTGACGTGAGGGCACAGTATTTTAATTTCTCGGAGGAAAGCGCAGTTGAGCTGAGTCTGAAAGTGGATATAGGCTCTGCGGCATACTGGAGTGAGCTTATGCAGGTGCAAACGATGGACAATCTCTTTACAAAGGGAGTTATATCGGATGTCATCACATATCTTGAGGGAATACCGGAGCAGTATCTGAGAAACAAGAGCAAGATAATCGCAAAGCTTAGAAGCGAACAGGAGATGAAGCACGTTCAACAGCCGCAAGTACCGCAAATCGGAACGGCAATGCCAGCAAATCCCGGTATACCGGGTATCGGATACCCGATGTAGAAACAGTCAAAGGGGTTGCTTTGTAAACCCCTTTGAAAAGGGATTTACAAAAAATGAAAAATAATATAAAATAAAGGATGTGGACGAATGGCAAACAAAACCAGTTGGTTATGGACATTAAAAGACAAAGACAAGGTCATGGCAACGATGGGCTTTTCTCCTGTAAGACCGGAGAAAAAGACGCCGCTACCGACAGTTGAAAATAACCAAAAGACAAGCAAACAATCTACCGCAACAATAACAAAAGAGGGGGAGAGGAAACAGAAACCGCGGTCTGATGATGCTACGCTCAAAAAACGGCAACACCGCTTATTCCTCGAAGGCTTCTACGAAGTGGACAGTGCAAGAACGGATTGGGAACGCGAAGAGCGAATGGCGCAGGTGGATGAATCGCTTAAAAGAATAGAAGAGCGTGGGCGCAATAGCATACCCGGAAGAACTACGCGCCCGATATCAACAGACAGGTTTGATACGTCAAAGCTCCAGAGGCTTCCGGGAAATCCCAACGCTCCCGCACAAATTACAAAACTTCCGTACCGACCTGACGGGAAGAGATATCCGTCATATACAAACTATGCAAACGCACGAAGTAACTATATCGCACCAACATCAAACAGCATAACAAGAGAACCCACACAGGAAGAGCTGCAAGCAGCATATGCTGATATGAAAAAGGAGCTTTCCGGACAAAATATCGGCAAACACATAAACGATGCAGCAACGTATGTTACAAATGCGGCAACATCCGGTAACACGCAACCCGCAACAACCAACAGCGCGAATGGAAACAAATCCCGTGATGAACGAGATGCGAGTGTGAGAGAAAATTACAGAGCACGGCAGCAGGCAGAAGCGGACGCAAAGTATGAGGATTTTGACATCGAGGCAGCAGAGGAGCTACTGTATGATGAGGGGTATTGGATAGACCGTTTATTTGAAAGCCGCAGACAGGGCGACGGTTATGACGAGGATGAGAAGGTAGCGAAGGAGCGCCGAGCACTTGAAGAAGAAATCAAGCGCGCAAAGGAAGCGGCAGAGCGTCGGCGCGAGAGGTATATAAACTCTATTTCTTCTCTTTCGGATTTTGAAAGTGTATCTTTGTCAGGTGACGGAAAGATATATATTTCCGGACTTGAACACCCCGAATATCTCAACTATGCAACAGACGATGAAAAGAGGGTATATACATACCTCAAAAACAAAGAAGGAGTAG
>JAZQSB010000126.1:0-1724 GCA_045629885.1 Eubacteriales bacterium
AAAGACGGGAGACGGAGCGGAGGCTGTTGAAAAAATACGGATGCTTCTTCCGGATGTTGTGGTACTGAGCAACAGCCTGCCGTCGGTGGACGGGCTTGGCGTTGTGCAGGCGATAAATGCGACGGATATGAAGAAAAAGCCGGTTGTTTTTATGACTTCGCTTACGTCAAGCGAAACGCTTGCCCACGCAGCGGCGGAGCTAGGTGTTACATATTTCATGGTAAAGCCGTTTAGCGTGGACACTCTTATTGACAGAATAAAGATGTTTGCCGGAGAGAGGGGAATAAACCGTCGTGCAGACCTTCCCGCCGCATCACAAGAGAGCATAGAGCTTATGGTTACGTCAATTATTCATGAGATAGGCGTTCCGGCGCATATAAAGGGATATCATTATCTGCGTGAGGCAATAGTTCTTGCCGTGAATGATATCGACATTATAAATTCGATAACAAAGATTCTTTACCCGGCTGTGGCGCGTAAGTTTGAGACGACACCATCTCGCGTTGAACGTGCAATACGCCACGCAATAGAGACTGCGTGGAACAGAGGAGATATAGATACACTAAACCGCTTTTTCGGATATACGGTATCCAATACCAAAGGAAAGCCAACGAACTCTGAGTTTATTGCAATGATTGCAGACAAGCTGAATTTGGAGCTTAAGCAACAGGTTGCCGTGTGAATGCAGAAATGCCTCCGCCGGAAGGCGAAGGCATTTGAAAATACTGTACAGTTACACCCACACCGGAAGGTGTGGGTGTTGTAGTTTTTTTGTTTAGTCTTGTTTGTATTTTTCGCGCTCTGTGAGGAAAAGGTTTCCGCCGACGGAGTCAATAGCTACGGTACACGGAAGATTCTCAACCGTCATGCGCTTTATTGACTCACAACCAAGCTCGGGAAAAGCAATTACATCGGCTGTTTTTATCGACTTTGCAACGAGAGCACCGGCTCCGCCGACAGCACAAAGGTAAACGGCACCGTTGCGGACTATTGCATCGCAAACAGCCTTGTCCCTCTCGCCTTTTCCTATCATACAGGAAAGACCGAGGTCTAAAAGTCGCGGAGCGAAGCCGTCCATACGTCCGCTTGTTGTAGGACCGCAGGCACCGACGGGCGCACCATCCTTGCCCGGGGTGGGACCTGCATAGTAGATAACCGCACCTGAAAGCTCAAACGGAAGTTCTTTGCCTTCGTCAAGAAGTGCAAAAAGGCGTTTGTGTGCCGCGTCGCGCGCCGTATAAATCGTTCCGGAAAGCAGGACTGAATCGCCTGCGCGTAGCGTTGGGATAACTGCCTTCAATTCATCTGTTAAAATGTTAATGGTTGCCACGTGTCTCTTCCCTTTCTATTCTTGATCCTCACCGAGAATGCGTGATCTAATATTTGATACCTTGTCCTGTGCATCGCAGACTGCATCGGCAAGCGATGTGACATTGTTGCGTACGGAATCGGCAATGCGCGTTATGCGCCCTTCCATGCTCTCAACCTCAAGACGGAGAGAATCCACGATGCGTGAAACGCCTGCTGCTGTGTCTCCCACCTCGCGGAAAGCAGCTTCGCGGCGCTCGTCAAAATCGCGGCGGCGAAGGGCAAGCTCATCGTCAAGCTGACGGGGGCGGGCATCTGCTTCTGCCTCTGCTTCTGCGATTATTTCGCTTGCACGTGCACGTGCGGAAATTTCAATATCGGCAAGCTCCGTTTTGCGTGCGGCATATTCGGTTTCA
>JAZQSB010000127.1:0-5328 GCA_045629885.1 Eubacteriales bacterium
CGACATGGCCACGATCCGACTTATTGCAGTTCTCCCTCGCCGTCCGGAAATTCCGGCAGGAATGGCGGTTTCCGCTTTTCCGTTGCGGACAAGAACGGGGTATGCGCCTACATAATCGGCGGCACCTACATTATTTTTATATGAAAAGACCGCGGATTTATTATCGGGAAACGCAATACCATATCCCTCGGTAAGGCGGTGCACCACTCCGCCACTGACAACATCGCTTGCCGCCTTGCGGGTATCAAAATCAAACAGCTCAGCATTGAAGAGAAAATCCGGTGCTCTTCCTCGAAGCTTTGCTATCCGTGAGCAAGCACTTTTTATTTCCTCGCTATTTCCCTTTGCGCCGAAATATCCTATATGTTCAATGTCCTTCATCGGCACCGTATACATTTTCCCGCCTTTAAATACATTTGATGTCATTTGCCGTCATCCCCCATTTGCTTTACAATATTTGCAACATACACCGCTGCCATTCCGCAGATTATTCCGCGAAGCACAAACTCCGTAAGCACTCCGCCGGTATATGCGAAGGTGAGAAGCTCAAACCCTACACCAAGGATAATCGCCGCAAGCGGGATAAATCTGTCATCAAAGAACCTTGCGCGCTTAAGCGCAAAACATACGCCATAAACCGCGGCAATAACTATGTACAAATCCGCGGTTATCAGTGACAAAAAGGTTTCACTTATCATGCTGCCTGTCATATTTGTTCACCTCCGTATATGTCAATTATATCAGCCACACGGTACTTTGCGGCTTTATGGAGCGCGGTTGTATATTTCTCGCGGTACATTTCCGCATTATACAGTTCTCCGTCATCTTGGGAAAAGTGCGATGCAATGCCGTATGGCAAAGCTGCGCCGCAGATATCATAAGACATATCGACTTCATCCTCCATGCTTTCCACAGTTGGCGGGACTTCAAGCTGTGTCTCTCCATGACTTGCACGGACCGAGTTTTCATACGGCATTGCTTCACAAATGAGAAGGTTAAGTATCTCCGTGAATTTGTCGTAAAACATTTTGTCTTCACCCTCGTTCTCAAACATAATTGCAAGGGTTCTTTTATATATATCATATGCTTTCATCTTGAATAAATCTCCTTTCTGTACGCAAAATGCGGAGTAGGGCTGTCCCCCGCTCCGCATTCGCCGCATCTTATTCTATCTCGATTCTTGCAACCTCAGACGGGAATGCGCCGTCTTTATATGCATACGCACGAACAACCGTGCCTGCCGAAACCGACGGAACCGATGTTCCGATTTTTGCCGTGGCGGAATATCTCGGGTCTGAACCGTCAAGCGTGTATTTAATTGTAGCACCGCTTGTGCTGCAGCTTATTGTTCCTTCCTGTGTTATTTCAGGTGTTGCGCAGATTACTCCCGCTCCGCTTGCAGTGTTTACATCAACGTAAACACCGTTGCACTTTGCCGCTAAAACGAAAAGGTCGTAATACTGTCTTCCCTCAAGAAGAGCACCGGAAATCCCCGGCGGGTCCTGATGATACTTCGTATCGTTGAGCTTAACAGGCGCACAGGCTGCACGCTTGTGAACGATAATGAAGTTTACGTTCTGCGGCCAACGGGAATGCGGAACCTTTACGACACGCATGTTGTCGTATGTACCCACCTGTCCCTTCGAAAGGGACTTTTGCATAAGACCTTCGCAGCCGTGGAACTCATCAGAAAGACGAAGCTTTGCGTATATTTCGCTTGTAACAAAAAGCGTTCTGTCCGATGACGGAATCTCGCAGTCATCCATATGTGTAGTACCCGCTGTTATGCGCTCACATACGTTAGATTTTGTGATAGCCGTTGAGTTTCCTACAATCTTGCCCGCAAGCTTTGAAAGACGTTCGAAGCCATACTTATCCATAAGCGGGATTGCCTGCTCTGCCATTTGAAGCTTAAGCATCTTGCCTGCTTCCTTGATGCCGTTCTGGTCTGCGTTGTTGCCCTTGTCGATTGTAAGAGTGAAGCTCTTATCCTGGGAAAGCGTAAGCTCCTGAACAAGGTCTTCCATTTCTTTGGGAGTGCCGTAACGGCTGGTTCCCGTGCGTGAATAATCCGACATCGGAACAGTAATGGGTGTTGAAATCCTTACCGTTCTGACTCCGGAAAAGCTGTAGTGGTCATCAAGGCAATCACCAAGAAGACTGTCCTTGACATACTGGGTCTGAATATCTTTGCTGTACTGTGAGTGTAAATTAATTGTTGACATAAATTTTTAATCCTTTCTTTTTTAATAATTATTTTTAAACTGAATAAAAGCCTATGAGGAAGTCGTCAATCTGTTGCTCTGTGTTTTCTTCTGCCACTGCGCCTATAGAGCGCTTTGTTGCCGTAGCCGAGTTTCGAAGAGTCTCAAGCTCCTGTTCCTTTTCCGCAAGAAGCTTCTTCTGATATGCCTCAAGCGGCGACATTCCGCTCTTCACGACATCTCCAAGCTCTCTGATTGCGTCCTTTCGGGAAAGCGACGGATATGCACGGAACAAGTTGCCCCACGGTCCCGAAAAGCCTTTCTCACGACTCAGTCTTTCAACCTGAGCAAGTGCACGCGAGCGTGCCTCTGCAATATCTTCGGGCTCCTGTGCCGGAACTGTCTTATCTTCCTCTTTTTCAGATACCACTATGCCGTTATCTTCTTCGGCAAATTTTTCGGTATCATTTATTTCAGGCTCGACGTTATCGAGAGTCTTTTCCGGTAACACGATTTCCTGTTCCTGTGTTTTATTGTTTTCATTAAGCATCTCCACAGCTCCTTTTTTTATTTATTTTTATTTGAATTGTTTTACCTTCATACTGTGCCGGCAGCCTATGCGGCATCCTGCCGCCTTCCGTGAGGCCGTCTGTCTTTTGCGCGCATAAAAGCGACGGACTTCTCATCCGGCAATTTTTTTGCCGGCACACTCTTGGGCGTTTCTCCGGAATCTTCCCGCAGACGTGCGCTTCTGCAGTCAAAGGCGGGGCTGTTACCCGCTCTTTCCGGATGACGAAAAGTATTATAGCACTAAAAAGAATTTCTGTGTTGCCAAATTTTTGCCAGAATTTTGCCAGAATTTTGCCAACTTTGTGCCAGAATTTTGCCAACTTTGTGCCAAATTTTCCTAAACTTTTTTTAAAAAAAGGCTTGACATTCAGGGAAAGTTGTATTATAATAATTAAGCTCGACTGTTCGAGTGAAACATTTGGCGGCGTAGCTCAGTTGGCTAGAGCATTCGGTTCATACCCGAACGGTCACTGGTTCAAGTCCAGCCGCCGCTACCAGAGCGGGGCTCGTTTTTTCCCTGTCCCGCTTAAAAATGGCCCGTTGGTCAAGCGGTTAAGACACCGCCCTTTCACGGCGGTAACAGGAGTTCGATTCTCCTACGGGTCACCATAGCAAACAAATAAGAAAATGAAACCAATGCGCTTAGCTTTTGTTTTATTTTCTTATTTTTGCTATATAGCACTTTTACTTGAAGGGAGGCTTCTCCATATGATTCAATTTATTGCATTTTCCGATATGCTGTGTCCGTATGACGCAAAAGCGCCGGAAAGCATTCCCCCTGCCTTTGCATCAAAAATAGAATCCGTATGTGGTGTTGCCTCCAATTGCAGGTTCATCGCAACGCTTGGCAATACCGTTGACGGAAATGCAGATGCCAAAACAAGCGCCTGCCTTTTAAACAGCATTCTCAACGCGTTTGACTGCACCGCCTCGGTGCACGCACTTATGGGTGTGCGTGAGCGCGTCATCCCCAAGGATGAGTTTATGCGCATTGCTGAATACACCATGCGTTACCGCGCATTTGATGTTTCGGACTACCGCTGTATCTTTCTTGATGCCGTAAGCGATGATCACGGCAACTTCTATATTGACGACGAACAGCTTGGCTGGATTTCCCGTCTTCTCGGCAAATCCCATCGCCCGGCAATCATCTTTACCCACATTCCTATTGCTGTTTCTGCCAATGAAGAATCAGTTCTGACGATGAAAAACGCCGATGTTCTTCGCGCTCTTATTGAAAAAAGCAGCAAGGTTGCCCTTGTTCTTCAGGCATCCGGATCTCATCCCTCCCACTTTATTTCCCGTGGTGTTCCATACATAACCCTTTCTCCCATGTCCGTTTCGGATGATGTTTCATTCTCTCTTATTTCCGTCTCGTCAAAGGGAATAAGCGTGGACGGCTTTGGTGCACAGGAAAGCTATGAAATTTCCAATGTCTTTACCAGAAATGAAATCTCTTTTTTGACAAAGGTGAAGATGTTCTTAAAAAAACACCGATAATGATGGCATAACAGCCCACCCTCATAGCGGGTGGGCTGTTCGCTCTTTATAACATTACGCCTTTTTAAAATATTGCTATAGCACGGATATCCTGTCTTTCTGTGCCTGTTTTCTCTCCACCTAAAACGGAAAGAATACAATCAAAAACTTTCCTCTCCCTTGAAGAATGTGCCATGCAAAGCAGGTTTTCATCACTCCAGTATTTCTGCCGCATATTTAAAAAAGCCACAGTGACAACTCCCGGCAGCTATCGGAATAATAAATAATATATGTTTGGAAAGGCGATAACGCTTGATTTTTCGGGCGATTTGCGGTACAATACATTGGAATATAATGAAAAGAGGGACTGTAAATTGCAAAGCAAATCAAACAAACTGTTCACCAATCCGTACTTCGTCACCTTCGCTGCGCTTCTGTGTTGTGCGCTCTGGGGCAGCGCAACCCCGTTTATTAAAATAGGTTATGAACTTATTCTCCCCGTGCGCAATGTTCCGTCAACTATTCTGTTTGCCGGTGTCCGTTTTTTCCTTGCCGGTATCCTTACCATTCTTATTTACAGCATTGCGCGCAAGAAGTTTCTTCTCCCGCAAAAACACAACTGGGACAAGGTCCTAACGGTCAGCGCATTTCAAACCGTTTTGCAGTACATATTCTTCTATATCGGTCTTGCAAACACCTCCGGTGTTAAGGGCACGGTAATCAGCGGATGTAATGTTTTCTGCTCGATCCTCATTGCAAGCCTTCTCTTCCGACAAGAAAAGCTTACCGCAAAAAAAATAATCGCCTGCATTGTTGGCTTTGCAGGGATTATCCTTATCAATATGAACGGTCTTGATTTTAATATGAACTTCTTTGGCGATGGCTTTGTTTTCTTCTCTACCGTATGCTACGGAATGTCCTCCACGCTTATCAAGATTTATTCCAAGGACGAAGACCCGGTCATCATCAGCGGTTATCAGTTTGCAATCGGTGGGCTTTTAATGGCAATCGGCGGTTTCGCTTTTGGCGGAACGGTACAGCTTGCAAGCGGCTCGGCAATCGGCGTTCTTATCTA
>JAZQSB010000128.1:0-3140 GCA_045629885.1 Eubacteriales bacterium
TGGCCTCCGACTTGTTGCGACCGATATCGGTCATGTAGACGGCGAGGTGTCGGAGCATCTTTTTGGTTCGGATATACTTTTGCTTGAGTCAAACTACGATGAACGCCGGCTTCGCGCCTGTAGATACCCCGTGTTTTTAAAACAGCGAATAGTTGGGGAGCGCGGACATCTGTCAAATGCCGAGTGTGCCCGACTTGCGGTTGAAGCGGTAAAGCGCGGTACAAAGAATATAATTTTAGGGCATTTAAGTGCCGAGAGCAATACGCCCAAGGAAGCCTACACAGCAACGCATACAGCGCTAACGCAAAGCGGAGTTGTTCCCGGTGTGGATATGATGCTGTACGTTGCACCGCGCGGAGAGCGTGGCGAGGTTGTGACAGTGGAGGCGGAAAAGTAGATGCTTGGTGTTGATATTATATGCGTTGGAAAGCTTAAGGAAAAGTTTTTTATCGCCGCGTGCGAGGAATACAAAAAGCGTTTGGGGGCATATTGCAAGCTGAACATTATCGAGCTTGCGGAAACTCCCGCATCCGGTGATGCAGAGATTCGCCGCGCACTTGCTGCCGAGGCGGAGCGGATAAATGTAAAAATCCCGAAGGATGCATATCTCATATGTATGTGCATTGAGGGAAGGATGTTTTCGAGCGAGGCTCTTTACGAGAAGATTTCGTCGTTGAAATGCTCGGGTAAAAGCAAGCTTTGCTTTATCATTGGCGGGTCAAACGGAATTGATGAAAGCATTAAGGCGCGTGCAGAGCTGCGGCTTTCCATGTCGCCAATGACGTTCCCACACCACCTTGCACGTGTGATGCTGCTTGAACAGATCTACCGTGCATTCAAGATAGAAGAAGGCTCGGGGTATCATAAATAACAGAAATGCAGACTAAAAGGGAGGAATACATATCTATGGATTACAGAGCAGAATATGAAAAATGGCTAAGTTCCGATGTTCTTTCTGAGAAGGAGAAAGAAGAGCTTCACGCAATAGGGGATAACGAGAAAGAGATCGAAGACCGCTTTTTTGCACCGCTTCAGTTTGGTACGGCAGGTCTTCGCGGCGTTCTTGGAATGGGAATAAACCGTATGAACGTATACACTGTGCGCCAGGCAACACAGGGCCTCGCCGCACTTATCTGCGGTATGGGCAAAAAGGTTATGCAGCGCGGCGTTGCAGTGTGCATGGACTGCCGCATCGGAAGTGATGTTTTTGCGCGTGAAGCGTCATGCGTGCTTGCGGCGAACGGAATTTCCGTATATCTTTTCGAGGCTCTCCGCCCCACTCCGGAGCTGTCGTTTGCCGTGCGTGCTATGGAGTGCATCGCCGGCATCAACATAACCGCCAGCCACAATCCAAAGGAATATAACGGATATAAGGCATACTGGGAGGACGGCGCACAGCTTCCGCCGAAGGAAGCAGATGTTGTGCTTTCCGAAATTGAAAAGACAGATATTTTTAACGGTGTGAAAACAATGGATTATGATGAGGCAGTAAATAGTGGACTCATCACCGTAATCGGAGAGGAAGTTGACGAAGCATTTCTTGTCCATAGTCTTTCCTGCGCAATAAACCGTGAGGCACCGCGCACCGTTGCTGATGATTTTAAAATCGTTTACACGCCTTTCCACGGAACGGGATACAAGCTTGTTCCGGAGATTCTGGGGAGAATAGGGCTTCGCAATGTGATAAGTGTTCCGGAACAGAGCACTCCTGACGGTAATTTCCCGACGGTGAAGAGCCCGAATCCTGAAAACCGTGAGGGTTTTGAGCTTGCAATTGGGCTGGCAAAGCGCGAGAATGTTGACCTCATTATCGGTACTGACCCTGATGCTGACCGCGTGGGTGTTGTTGTAAGAAACGGCGAGGGAGAGTATGTAACGATAACCGGAAATCAGATGGGAGTTCTTCTCCTTGATTATATCATCGGCGCAAAGAAACGTGCGGGCGAGCTTTCTGAAAATGCATATGCGGTAAAGACGATTGTAACTACGGAAATGGCGCGCCGTGTCTGTGAAGCAAACGGTGTGAAGATGCACGAAACGTTCACCGGATTTAAGTTTATTGCAGAGCGGATTGAGAAGGAAGGAAGCGAAGGTTTCCTTCTCGGCTATGAAGAGTCATACGGATATCTTATGGGTGATTTCTGCCGCGATAAGGATGCTGTTACGGCAACTATGATGATTGCGGAGATGGCGGCGTATTACAGAACTCAGGGCAAGAGCCTTTATGAAGCGATGATGGAGCTTTATGAAAGGTACGGCGCGTATGCCGAGCGCACGGTCAATGTTGTTATGCCTGGTGTTTCAGGTCTTGCCAAAATGCGCGAACTTATGGAGAGTCTTCGCAATAACCCACCGCGCGAGCTTGCAGGCGGAAAGGTAAAGTGTGTACGCGATTACCTTACCGGAAAAACAAACACTGGAGAAACGCTTCCGCTTTCGGGAAGCAATGTGCTTTATTTTGAGATGGAGGACGGAACGAACTTTATCATTCGCCCGTCCGGAACCGAGCCGAAAATAAAGGTGTATATTCTCGCATCGGCAAAAACTCTTGATGAAGCGAACAAAATTGCAGACGCATATGCGTCTGCTGCAAACGATATAGCAAAGTGAAGTTTTCGCGTGAAATAAGTTATGGCTACCGGCATTGCCGGTAGCCATAACTGTTTGTCAAACGAAAACCACGCGATAGTGAACTAAATGGGGTTCACTTTATATGCGGGTGTATTTTTATTTTAAGGAGACTTGACCGTGGAATGTTATAATGATTTATGCGTTTACTGGAAAGATGATATTTGTATTCTGGACAGGATATCTATCAACGAAATAGGTATGTGCAATGAATATATTTCTGTAACTATTCCTGATGGCGAACTGGAGGAATACAGAGAAAAACATCTGCAGGAACTGTGCGAAATTGACCGGAATTTATAAATGTTTTTTCTTATTTGTACTGTTTTGGCAGCCTTCATGACGGACAAACTTGACATTACCTTTTTTTATGCGGTATAATAAATAAAAAGGAGGCGCGGAACGAATGGCATGGCAAATCGTTAAGAATTCATTTAGAATACTGCGTAAAAAATTTAAGCATTTTATCATTCTATCTTCTATTGCTTTACTTTTGCTTTTAGCAGATACGT
>JAZQSB010000129.1:0-13567 GCA_045629885.1 Eubacteriales bacterium
CCCGTGAATGATGGTAACGATATTAAGCTTTGCGAGAAATGCGGTATCAAGGTAAGAGCTTAAAACATATTCCGCTTCATCTGAGGCAAGCCCCCGAAGGTCAACCTCCGGTTTCACCGAGATATTGCGAAGCTCTGCCTTTTTCTTTGCAATAAATCGGTTTACGGTCTTTTCTCCGGTTTCTTCGATAAGCGATACTTCATCCGGCTTTGCCGTAACCTTCATTATTCCCGCCTGTACGGTGAGTATTCCTGTTTTTTCCGCTATAGAGACAACCGTTCCCTGAAGACCCAGTTCAACAAGCTCTACAGTATCGCCCTCACGCAGTTTTCGGGGAAGCGGTTTCGGCGTAGGCCTCGCTTTTGCTCGGATTACGTTCTTTTCCGCTTCGTTGAGCCCGCGGGAAAGAGCACTTCTTGCATCGTTAATGAGATTACGGTCTGCTTTTTTCTTTTCTAGCTTTCGTATCTCCTTAATTTCATCAAGAGCCCTGTCTGCCGCCTCACGGGCATCTGAAAGAATCTTCTCGGCATCGGCGCGTGCTTTTTCAATTACGCTGACCTTGCGCTTTTCAAGCTCTTCTTCAAACTGCTCGCTCTTCTTTTTCCTGTTTTCGGCATCGGCACGGAGTTTTCCGGCTTCTGAAAGCTCTGTATCAAGTGCCCTTTGCTTTTCCTCAAGGCGCGAAAGAATCTCATCAAAGCGTTTATCCTCACGCTCAACAAGCCTTTCTGCTCCTTTTATTATATTCATAGGAAGTCCTAAACGCTCCGAAATTGCAAAAGCATTACTTTTTCCGGGGATCCCAATAAGCAGACGGTAAGTTGGTTTCAGCGTTGTGACATCAAATTCACAGCTTGCATTTTCAACGCGATCGGTAATAAGCGCAAAGCTTTTAAGCTCTGCATAGTGCGTTGTCGCAACCGTTTTTGCGCCGAGAGCGCGGATATACTCAATAATCGAAACAGCCAATGCTGCACCTTCGACAGGATCGGTACCAGCGCCAAGCTCATCAACAAGAACCAGAGAGCTGTCATCGGCTTCTGATATTATCTCAACAATATTTTTCATATGCGATGAAAAGGTTGAGAGGGACTGCTCTATACTCTGCTCATCCCCAATATCGGCAAATATCTTTGAAAACACAGAGATTTCGCTTCCGTAATCGCACGGGATATGCAAACCACACTCTGCCATAAGAGTGAGAAGCCCCACAGTTTTTAGCGATACGGTTTTACCACCTGTATTCGGTCCGGTGATAACGAGAGTGTCAAACTCACGCCCGAGACGTATAGAAATCGGGACGGTTTTATTTTTATCAAGCAACGGATGGCGGGCATTTTTTAAATCAACTATGCCCTTATCGTTTACCAACGGTGCTTCTGCATTCTGCGCATATGAAAGCTTCCCCATCGCAAAAATCAAATCGAGGCGCGAGAGAATTTCAAAATTCGTTTCAATTCCCGCTGAAAAATCAGCGACCTCTGCAGAAAGAGCGGCAAGGATGCGTTCTATTTCCTTTTTTTCCTCTGCTTCAAGCTCACGCAATGCGTTATTAAGCTCAACAACCCCAATAGGCTCTATAAACATGGTTGCGCCCGTTGAAGAAACATCGTGGACAAGTCCTTTTATTTCGCCCTTATATTCACTTTTTACCGGAACAACAAAACGGCCGGAGCGCTGCGTTATGATATTCTCCTGCAAATGCTTTGCGTGAGATGGCGATGAAATGATATGTGCAAGCACCTCGCGCACCTTTTCACCGCTGCGTCGGATACGGCGGCGTATCGCAAGAAGCTCACCCGATGCTCCGTCTGCAATTTCCTCGGGGCTGATAATCGACGAACGTATTTTATCTTCGAGAGTACGATTTATCATAAGAGCGGCAAACATCCCGTCAAGAGATGTTCTTTCGCTTTTCCTGTCATCCTCAAGATAGCTTTGCACACCTCTTGCCGTGCGCAGAAGCTCTGCAACGTGCAGAAGCTCTCCGGCATTCAGCGAGCCTCCGCGTTCAGCGCGTTTCACGCTTGACGAAAGGTTACGTACACCCGAAAAGGGCGGTGCTCCTTTTATTCCGAGAAGTTTTCGTGCATCGCTCGTCTTCTCAAGCGAAGCGCGAACTTCTGATACATCGGTTTTCGGTGAAAGAGAGCGCGCAAGCTCCTTTGCACTGTCACTTACCGCATAGTCAGCAAGAAGCTCAAGCACGCGTTCAAGCTCAAGGGTATTCTGTGATTTCAGGTATAAACTGTCCATAAAAACTCCAAACAAGGGTTATATTAAACCTTTATAAAATGTATTTGTTTTAAATTTTCTGTCAAAATGCGTGCTGAGATATTCATCACACACATCGGAAAGAAGCTTCATTGATGAATCGTTTATCGAAAACGAGAAAATCCGTTTTATATCTTCACTTAAAATAAAGCGCATAGCGTCAACGACGCTTGCATCTATCCTTTTGAGAAATCCACCGTTACAGGCAGAACACAGAACCGTTCCGTTTCCAACATCAAAATATTCAAGATCGTCAACACTTCCGCATACACCGCACCCTGAAACATTCGGCGTATATCCGGAAAGAGAGGCTACTTTAAGCTCGAACACCGCTTTTATCTTTTCATGCGCGATGTTGGTTTTTGCAAGCCCATAAAGAGAATTAAGCCCCAGGCGCAAAAGCTCTGGATTTATGCTTTCAGATTCCGCTGCAAGTTCAAGAACCTCTGAAAAATATGAACCTAAAGCAAGCTTTACGATATCTCCGCGGATACCAAAAAACATTTCTAACGGATCTGCATCATTGAGAGTATACCGTCCACCGCTTTCGTAAAGAGTGAGCTCGGAATATGCGAGAAGCTGAATCCCCGCAGAAACGCGGCTACCCTTCCTCTTAGCCCCGCGGGCAAGTACGGAAAGCTTTCCGCCACACTCGGTAAGCACGCTGAGCATAACATCAGCCTCTTTATACGGCGTTTCCCTCAGAATAAGCCCTTTATCCACCACCTGCAAAGCTTTCACCACCTATAAAGCAGATACACTTCACTTACATTTCATATCCGAAGTTTTTTATCAGAACATCGTTATCACGCCAGTTTTCCTTAACCTTGACCCATGTTTCAAGATAAACCTTAGTTCCCATAAACCTCTCAATATCGCCCCTTGCACGCTCACCAATCTTTTTGAGCATTGCACCGCGCTTTCCGATTATTATTCCCTTATGGCTTTCACGCTCACAGTATATTGTCGCAACAACGTCAATTATTCCATTATCGCGTTCTGTGAATCGAGTAATTTCAACCGCAGTTCCGTGGGGAATCTCATGGTTAAGCATACGAAGAAGCTTTTCGCGGATTATCTCAGCAACCATCTGTTTTTCGGGCTGATCAGAAACCATATCTTCCGGGAAAAGCGCATCTCCCTCGGGAATGAATTTATCAAGCTCGTCATATATCAAATCAAGACCGTCGCCCTTGAATGCAGAAATGGGGATTATTGCATCAAATTCGTACTTTGTGCTATACGCTTCGATAACCGGAAAAATGTCTGCTTTTTCAACGGTATCAATTTTATTTATAAGAAGGATTGCCGGAACCTTACTGCTGCTTATTCTTGCAATAATCTCTTCCTCAGCGGCACCTATTTTTGAAACGGGAGCAACCATCATAATAACGGCATCGACATCGCTCATCGCATCTCCTGCTACCTTTACCATATATTCTCCGAGGTGGCTTTTGGGTGTGTGTATTCCCGGCGTGTCCATAAAAACATACTGGGTGTCATTCCGGTTTATAATTCCGCATATACGATTTCTGGTAGTTTGCGGCTTATCCGAAACTATAGCAATTTTTTCACCTGCAAGAGCATTGATAAGCGTTGATTTGCCGACATTAGGTCTGCCCACTATGGCAATCATTCCCGATTTTTTTATATCCATTTCATTCTCCTTCTTCAACATCTGTTAAGTCTTACTGCTTTACTCGCAATGATAGCATATACGTTGGTATACACCACAGAAGCAGGTAAATAAATACAGTCTGAGGTGTTACCAGAACAGGTTTTTGAATAAACATAAGATAGAACATAAGAAGCATACCGATAATTGAGCATGAAGCCGTGAGGAATATATTCCTGATAGTTGCACGGCGAAGCTTTTTTGCAGACAGCACGGCGGCAGATAACGGATACAGCCCACCGCGTGTTATAAGTGCCGCTGTATCGCTTGATACAAACTGCTCTTTCTCAGACAAGTCAAGGCGCTGTTCTATCTCGGGATATTCAAGCGTGCCGTCACGCAGCGCAAACGTCTGTTCAACCATCATCGGAAGTAGGTTGAAATCACGGACAGCCAGAACAACGGGAACTTTCCTTTTTACAAGCATATGCAAAGCTCGCTCTACATCGGCATTTCCCTTATAATTTATGTTAAACACACCTGCCGGTGCTTTATTTATTGCAATAAATACTGCGTTTTTTGCTCCCGTTCCCGAGCCCAAGCGAACACCGGAGCGAAGCATAAATCCCGCACTTCCGACAAGGACAGAGTTACCCGAGATTTCAGCCTCAATACCACCGGATTCACGATAGCGCAAATTTGTAACCTTTGTCGTGGTACCGTAACGACTTTTTAACAGATCAGAAAACACGTCACAAAGCCCGCATCCAGTCTCTGCAATAATGCTTGCGGCATAACACACAGTCTGTTCAAGAGAGTATTTACCGAGAATTTTAAGTCCGTGAAGAACAACCGTTCCTTTAGGGAAAATATCTTCATCGCAAATAACAAGGTTTGCTTTTTTTGCAAGATTGCTTGCGGAAAACCATCCGGATATTGCCGCACCTACGGAAGAAAGGTTCTTTGCCGTAACAGAAAACGGAAATGAGAACGAGAGCATAGTGAAAAACGGAGTAGAAACCGAGGATATTCCGGCAAGAGTCCAGAAAAAGTTTTTTGCATTTCCTGTACCGACGGATGAAACAAACGCAAATACGATTGAAGAAACAATAACAACAGGAGATAAGAATCTCCAGAACGTACAGGATGCATCCTTATCACTGACGTGAGATACAAACGATTTTGTATCCTCGGTTGTCTGCTTGATTATATGCATCTCGCCGTAAATGCTTTCAACGCGCACCGCACCCGGACGCTTTGCGGATTTTACGGTTTTCCCTACTCTGCACAGAGCACGGGCGTTTATCCACTTTCCGTATATTGCAAAGAAAAGACCCACAACCGTTATACAGCTGTACGGAAGCCATCCACCCCAACGCGGTGCAGCCATAATGGATATAACATGCACAAGGGATGCAAACGATGAAAACGTAATTGCCGATTCTGCATCGGGTTTTAGTCTGAAAAGCCGCGCCATACCGCGCGAAAGCACATCAACAGACAGAAGCATCGCACATATCTGGAAAAATGCAGTAAGGAACAAATACCGGTACGGATGCTTCATATATGACAAAATCCCCGGCAAGAACCAGCCAAGCGGCTCAGAAAAAGCAAGGTAGCACGAGAGCACGCTCAGTATAAAAAGTACAACAGAACGCAAAGCCAGAAGCTTTGAAAGCTTAGTGTTTTCCTTAATTATCTCCTCGACCGTTCGCGTTTCAAGCTCTGTTTCTTTATTCTTATCCTCGAAAAGCTCACTTCGGGTAAACGTATCAAACGTTTCCGCAAGGGTAGCTGAAGAACGCTTTTTCTTCTTTGGTGTTTTTTCCAGAGTATCCTCAAGCGACATATCACCGTAAACGCCGTTTTCCCACGGACGTACCACGGTATCTATCATCCTCGGCTTATTCTTCTGCGCCGACAAAATTTCTTTTTCTGCCTGTTCTTCCAGTTCTTTTTCAATTTCCTTCCAGTCTTTGCTGTCAAAGGAAATCTGACCTTCTGCCTGAATCATTTTTCGCAGACTTCTTTTATTCTGCTTTACCGGCTTTTCTTCGTTAGTTTTCGGGGCTTCAGGCGGTGTTTTTGTGCCATCGGAAAACTCAGCGAGAATTTCATCCACACTGAGGGTGTCGTCGCCGCATATGCTTTCTGCATTTATTTCATCCAGAATATTCTGAATGGACATATTGGAAATTGTTTCGTCAAATTTAATTTTATCGTCCATCGGCACAACACCTCCTTATTAATTATCGTGTCTTCTTATTTTTGAAGTCTTTGTCTTACAGTTTCAAAAAGAACTACCGCGGCTGCCGCAGATGCATTTAATGACTGGGTTTTACCAAGCATTGGAATGTTCATCACAACGTCACAGCACTCGGTAACAAGCCGCCCCATCCCGTCACCTTCTGAGCCAATGACAATTGCTGCCGGACCGCTAAGATCGGTTTTATAGATATCTGCAACGGCACCCAGCCCGGTACCGTACACCCACAGACCGCGCTTTTTAAGCTCAGTAAGCGTTGTTGGAATATTTGATACGCGCGCAACGGGGATATGCTCAAGCGCACCGGAGGAAACCTTTGCAACAACAGCCGTAAGCCCTGCATTTCTGCGCTTTGGTATGATAACGCCGTGTGCGCCGGCTGCCTCTGCGCTTCTTATTATCGCACCGAGATTGTGCGGATCGGAAATCTCATCACATACCACAACGAGCGGAGGTCTGCCGGTGTTCTCTGCATACTTTAAGATGTCCTCTACCGTGCTATATTCGTGCGCAGCAGCAAAAGCCATAACACCCTGATGCGCGCCGCTACGGCTTAATGAATCAAGCTTTCTTCTATCGCATTTGCTGACAACAACGCCTGCCTGCTTTGCCGCGGCGATAATGTGACTTATGTTTTTATCCCCTTCGGAATAAAGAATTTTATCCACTGCTCTTCCCGTACGCAATGCTTCAAAAACGGAATTGCGGCCTTCAATTATGTAGTTATCAGATTCTTCAAACTTCTTAAATTTGTTATTGTTCATGAGTTCTCCCCATTTTAATAAATAATACTCTATAATAGTATACCACGAAATATGTTGAATTTAAATACCTAAAAACACTTTTTTTGAAAATTTAAGGAGGTTTTTCATTTGAGAAAAAAAAGAGCCGGCGTTTTTACCGTTTTTTTTCTCCTTTTTATCTTCGTCGGGGTTATCGTGAGACACCCTGCCGAGGTATCCACATCCGTGAAAGATGCACTTTTTCTTTGCGCAGATTCCGTTATTCCCTCTCTGTTTCCGTTTTTTGTAATATCCAACCTTTTAATTTCACTTGATATCGGGACCTTTTGCGAAAAGCATCTGCGAAGGATAACAAAACCGCTGTTCGGAATATCCGCATCCCTTTCTCCTGCTCTTGCACTTGGACTTATAGGAGGATATCCGGTAGGCGCAATAACATGTGCAGAAACATATTCGCAAAAAAAATGTACAAAGGACGATGCAGAGCGTGCGCTTGCCTTCTCCAACAACTGCGGTCCTGCGTTTATACTCGGAGCAATTGGAAGCGGAGTCTTTTCATCCGGAAAAATAGGAGCAACACTGCTTATAATCCATATTTTGTCAGCACTCACTACGGGGATTATTTTCCGGCTTTTCAGTCCTCCCAGAAAAATTAAAACAACCTTTACGCAAAGCTTCGCCATTACGACACCGGGATTTGCAAAAGCGTTTACATCTTCCGTTGCAAAAGCACTTTCATCTTCTCTCTGCATAAGCGCATATGTGGTTTTGTTTTCGGCACTGGTAAAGATAATGACGATACTCGGCATATTCCCTTTTATCGGAAGTTTCGTTGAGAAGTTCTTCGGATGCAACCGTGAAATTGCAGCAGCCTTCACTTCAGGTCTTTTTGAAATGACAGTGGGATCTTTTTCACTTGCGCGTTGCGCATCTTCTTCCACTACTTTTGTTTTAATTTCCTTTCTTCTCGGCTGGGGCGGGCTTTCCGTTCATGCTCAGGCACTGAGCTTTATTTCCGACACAGATCTCTGCACAAAACGCTATTTTTGCGGCAAGCTTATGCACGGAGCACTTTCTGCACTTTTGGCTTACATATACATGCGATTTTCGGATACCTGTGCAGTTTCGGTTATCTATGATTATTCCGATACATACAGCGAGGTGCTTCCCCGCGGGATTATTCTGATAATTTTATGTTTATTTTACTTTTTTTGCAAAAAAGGGTGGAAAAAAATCTGATTATGGTGTATATTATATATATAACATATGAGGATGGGGTTTTTATGCTTTTTTCTAAAGACATTGAACGGCGCTGTATCGTATGCCGCCACGGAAAAAAAATAAATGACAGTGAGGCTATCTGCAACTATCATGGTGTTGTCTCGCTCGGTCACAAGTGCCGCCGCTTTTCTTATGATGCAACAAAGCGGATTCCGCCGGAAGACACACTCCTCGGCGAAAATGCCTTCTGCGAAGCTGATTTTTCATTGGATAAGTGAATATAAACAAAGCTGAAGCCGGGACGTTTTTTTCGTCCCGGCTTGCGTTTTTACCTTTTACTCAATTTCTGGTCAATTCGTTCACGCATAACTCCTATTTTACGGATGATTGCACGATAGTTTGACTGAGCACTCTCGATTAACTTTGCGGTTTTTGGTTTAAAGAGCATATCGAGCTTTCCAACAAAATCGCATCGTTCACCTGCAAAGCCTGCCTTGAAGCGGATAAGACCGTCAAGCTGTGTTTTTTCCATATCGCCTGTTATACCGCGGAAATCATATATATTGCAGTTGTTTTCAAGAGTCCACTTTATCATTTCCCACTGCATCATATAGTTGGGCATTCGGTTGCGCTCGCGGTTACTGCTTGCGCCGTAAAGATACCATACCTTATCACCGTAAAGAATAGCAACGGCACCGGAGAGAAGCTGCCCTTCATACTCCATAAGATACAGACGGAGGTTATCGGGAGCAAGAGCGTCGTACATCTCCTCAAAATACTTAAGCCCTCTGCCGATAAAACCATCACGCGCGGCGGTTTCTTTCATTATCTCAACAAATGCGGGAAGGTCTTCTTTTGTTCCGATACGGCTTGTTACACCCTTTTTGACCGAGAGGCGCACGTTATAGCGAGTTTTAGAATGGAATGCATTGAAGATTTCTTCTTCGTTGCGTCCGTTTATCGGAAGGCGGAAAACGTAACGCGCCTGAAGGTATTCCGGACGATGCTTTGTATTGTTCACCACAAACCCTGCATCCAGAAGCTCCGGAAGATACGGATCATTATCAAGAATATCCGGGTCAATTGAAAGCTCATACGCGTTATACTTATCACCGAGCTTGCGGCTTTCTGCCAAAAGTTCGAGAAGCGTTGTACTGTCGTTGTTGTCAGTAACAGGACCGCGCGGGCAATACATATGAGTATACTTTGTTTTCGGGACGCGACTTGTCATTATAAGCATACTACCGCGAACATTGCCGACCTCATCAACCGACATAAAAGCATCGTATTTCCACGGTTTTTTAAACTCTGCCCACTTAAGCGATTTTACAAAGTGTCCCTTCGGATGAGAGGACACAAAAGCTTCGTACTGAGAAGCCGTTTTTTCGTCTGTTACATATACTATCATATCTCTATTTCCTTCCCGTTAATCTTCTTATCGCGGCAGCCGTGCTTTTTGCCGTGTTGACGTAAATATCAGCCATGCGGTTGTACACGATATCTATACGTCCAACGAACGAAACAAGCTCACCACCAAAGCGTTTTTTGAAACGCACAAGACCTTCTATCGGAGAGAGCTTATCCCCTTCTCCGGCGATACCGCGCATATCGTAAAGCGGTGCACCGTTATCGCGCGACCAGCGCATCATTTCCCATTGCATAAGGAAATTAGGCAGTGTTTCTTTATACTTATCATTACTTCCAGCATACATATGCCACGTCTTTTTTCCACAACGCACAAGTACGGATGCTGCAATGGACTCGCCTTCATATTCAATCATAAACAGCTTTACGGCATCATCACCCAAAGCATCGTACATATCATAGAAATACTCACTTCCGCGTGCTGTAAAGCCATCACGCTTTGCAGTTTCTGCGAGAAGCGCACGGAAAGTGGCGACATCCTCACGCGTACCAAGACGGCAGATTGCGCCGCTTTTAATTGATGCACGGACGCTGTAGCGTGCCTTGGAGTGATACGATGCCATAAGTTCATCATCGGATTTGTCAACATTTATCCTGTATACCGCAAATGGCTGCAGAATGGCATTATCGCGTGCATTATCACCCATCCTTGCACCAATTTTTTTGAAGAACGACAGCCACGCCACATCGGTTTCGGTGATATCTGGGTCAAGAGTCAGCTTATACGCACCGATTTCTCGGGCTAACTTTTCCGCTTCTTCGAGAAGCTCCGAGAGCACAGCAGTATCATCCCTGTCACAAACAGGTCCGCGAGGACAGTATAGATGCATTTTGTTTGTTCTTCTCACCTTTTGCTCGAACATAAGCATAACGCCACGCACATTACCGCTCTCATCAAGCGACATGAGGGCATGGCTTTTCTGTGCTTTTTTGAAATCTGCCCAGGAAAGTGACTGCATAAAGTGGCAGTTTTCATGTCCTTCGAGAAAACGGGTATATATCAATCTGTCTTTATCGGTAACGCGCCTAACCATATACAAACAATCCTTAATTTTACATTTCACATTATTTTATCATATATATATAGTAAAATGCAAGAGATATGCAAAAAATAACTACAAGATTTCGAAAATATTCTTTTATTTTTATTTAACGTTTTACAAATTATTAACTATTTCCAATTTATATGGTGTATAATATAAGTCAGAAGGAGGGATATATTATGCCCACACGTGTACTTATTATTGAAGATGATGCGAACATAGCAGAGCTTATACGCCTTTATCTTGAAAAGGACGGCTTTGACGTTACGCTTGCATCTGACGGACGGCAAGGCGTTGATACTTTTTTCAACATCCGTCCCGACATAGTTTTGCTTGACATAATGCTTCCCGAAATGGATGGCTGGCAGGTTTGCCGCGAAATCCGGAAGAGTGACAAGACACCTATTATAATGCTTACGGCAAAGGATGAAACAGCCGATAAGGTAACGGGGCTTGAGCTTGGCGCAGATGACTATATTTCAAAACCATTTGATATGAAAGAGGTTATTGCGCGCATTCACGCCGTACTGCGCAGATATACTCCGTGCGAAGAAGCGGCAGAGGACGCAGACATCAAGAGCTTTGACAATCTTTCCATAAATATGTCTGCATACGAGGTGCTCATCTGCGGAAAAAAAGTGGATATGCCTCCGAAGGAGCTTGAGCTTTTAAATTATTTAGCTTCGCACCCGAACAGAGTTTTCACACGCAATCAGCTTCTCGACGATGTTTGGGGTTTTGAATACTTCGGTGATTCGAGAACCGTTGACGTTCACGTCAAACGCCTGCGCGAAAAAATAGACGGAGCAAGCGAGCAGTGGGCGCTTAAAACCGTCTGGGGCGTCGGATATAAGTTTGAGCTTAATCCCTACAAATGAGGAAGTGAAACGTGAAGCTTCTTTATAAATATTTCCTGATGATTGCCGTTCCTGTGGTTGCATGCCTTATCGTTGTAGGAACCTGTTTGACATTTCAAATGTACAACTATTCCGTAATCGAAAAGCATGAGTCGCTTGAGCGCGTTGCCCAGCGGATTTCGAATATGACCGAAGAGCTTTATTATAACCACTCAATAACGCACGAGCAAATGATAAAAACATTTCTCGCATCTATGACAAACGGCTCACAGATACACGTTATCGTATGCGACACAAACGGACAGATTTTTCTTACATCAGATCTGCACGGCAACAAATATATGAACTCACACGTGAGCTCCAATATTCTCGAGAAAACACTTACGTCAGAGGAATATTCGGCAATAGGATCCCTTGACGGTCTGTACAAAGGCGAAAACTACACAGTAGGGATTGTTACGAAAAACGACGCAGGTGAGCCTATTGCATACGTCTATGTCACAACATCAATTCACTATGTGCAGATGCTTATGACATATGTCCGGAACCTTTTCTTCCTGCTGTCCTTGGCGGTGTTTATCCTCACCGCGTTTGCATCATACTTTATCATAAGACGAATAACGCGTCCATTAAAACAGATAGCCCAGGCATCAAGGAGATTTGCACACGGAGACTTTTCAACGCGCGTTCCGGTGTATTCAAGCGATGAAATCGGAGAACTGACGCACGCTTTCAACAATATGGCAGACTCGCTTGAAAAGTCAGAGGATTTAAGGCGCGGATTTGTTGCAAACGTCTCACACGAGCTCCGCTCACCGATGACATCTATCAGCGGATTTGTGGACGGAATGCTCGACGGAACAATTCCTGAAGATCGGCGTGAGCGGTATCTGCGGATAGTTTCCGATGAGGTACACAGGCTCTCGCGGCTTGTAAGCAGGATGCTTGAAATAACAGTTCTTCAGGGCAAAGACATAACAGCCGAAAGCACAACCTTTGACTTCTGCGAGCTTTTAAGGCGCGCGGCAATAAGCTTTGAGCAACGCGCCGGAGAGCGCCAGATTTCACTGAACATTGAAATTCCGTCTCATACGATAAATATTTTTGCGAACGAAGATGCTCTTTATCAGGTAGTCTATAATCTTATCGACAATGCAATAAAGTTTTCGGAAACGAATTTGGCAGTTGATATCAAAGCCTTTGAAAAAGGCGATAAGCTTACGTTTTCCGTACGCAACTATGGTGCGGAAATACCGAAAGAGCAATTAAAATACGTATTTGACAGATTTCACAAGGCAGACAGCTCACGTTCCAAAGATAAAAGCGGTCTTGGTCTCGGGCTGTATATTGCAAAAACAATAATCAACCAGCACAATGGGAAAATATGGGCAATCAGTGAAAACGGATACACCGAGTTTTCTTTCACCATTCCCATAAGGCGCTACACATAAAAGCCGGAAATAAATTCCGGGAAGATAATAGATAAAAGATTAATTCGGAAAGGAACAGCTATGAATATGAATGATGAATTAATGAACAACCAAAACAGCGAGAACGAAAAAAATACAACTCCCATAACCGACAATATGCCGGAGGACGAAGCCGCTGTTGTTTCAAATGACGAGGTTGCCGAGGCAGCGAAAGAAACCGCCACCCCAGAAGAAGAACCGACACATAACGAAGATACCTCACAGGAAGAACAACCTCAGCAGGAGCCTGGTTTTAAGCAGCCGACTCCCCCGCCCTTTGGCAACGATGCTTATTACGCTAACGGTCCGATAAACATGCAGTATAAGCCGAGACGTACACCGACATGGGTGGTAGTTCTTATTTGTGTTATCGGCGCGCTATATCTTATAATCTCTGCAACGCTTATCGTTGCATTTCTCAAGTTTTCACGCCCTGATGCCAACAGCAAGCCGCAGAACGTTATCGAAAGCCTCATTGATGAACAAGAGGTTGAAGACCATCTGACGATAAACGAGTCACCGAAGTCCGAGGGTGCAAAAACCACAGACGGTGCACTTACGGTTAAGCAGGTATCCGAAAAGGTACGCGCATCCGTTGTCGGTGTTACATGCCAGAGCTCCGCAAACTTTTCCTCTTCTTCCGTAGGTTCA
>JAZQSB010000130.1:0-2538 GCA_045629885.1 Eubacteriales bacterium
GGGCAGATAAATACGTGGGCTATGCATATGAGAACAAGCTGACAAACGGCATGTCTGCCACGAAGTTTGGCAGCAACACCACGGCATCTTCCTCTATGTATCTAACCTTTGTTCTCCGCGCGCTCGGCTATTCCGATTCAAACGGGCAGGATTTCACATGGGATAATCCTTTCAGCCTTGCCCGCAACACCGGCATAATGCTGGGAAATCCGGATACGATAAACTTTCTTCGTGCAGATGTTGTTCTCATTTCCTATGCCGCTCTTGAGGCCGAGGTTAAGGGAACAAAGCAGACGCTCGCACAGAAGCTTATAAGAGCCGGAGCGTTTTCAGCGGCGGCATATGATAAATACTACAACTTATCTGCATTTGACCGCGCGGCAACGGACGCATCCGGAACGCGTGAGCTTACCTCTGCCGAAGTGTATGAAAAATGCTCACCCGCCGTTTTCTACGTTGCGGTGTATGATAAAAACGGTACACAGTTTGCAAGCGGAAGTGGATTCTTCATCGACTCCAACGGTACCGCAGTTACAAACTTCCACGTCATAGAAGGTGCATATTCCGCAAAAATATGGCGTTCCAACAACAAAACACATAATGTTCTCGGAATTTACGACTACAATGCCGCACGCGACTGGGCGATCATCAAGGTTGACGGCAAGGATTTTCCTTACCTCGAAATCGATGAAACCCCCGTTACCGGAGGACAACAGGTTTTTGCAATTGGAAGTCCATTAGGTCTTGACAACACTATTTCTGAGGGACTTGTTTCCAATCCCAACCGGACGCTTGATAACATCCCATACATTCAGATTAGTGCGCCGACATCACACGGTTCAAGCGGCGGTGCACTTATAAGTAAGCTCGGAAAGGTAATAGGAATTACTTCTGCCGGATGGGATGAAGGAGAAAATTTAGGACTTGCCCTTCCGATATCCATAATCAAAGGCTATAAGAAAACAACCCCGCATCCGTTCTCTGCGCTTCTCTCTTCCAACGCAGAAAAGCCGCTTGGAAACATTGACCTTGACGTTTATCCGGAGGATGAGCGTGCCTTCGAGCTTCTCAAGATGTGGATTTACAGCAATTACAATAAAACCATGGAATGGGGACCGGGATATATAGAAGTCTATAACCTTGACAGCGGCGAGCAACAACAAGTTGTTCTCTCTTACAGTGAGGATGATGACGTTATCGGTTTGTCTCTTGGCGAATATGGAAGTGACTATTCATACCTGGTCACTATGTGGCTCAGCGAATACGACTCTGTCGAACTAAGCCTGTCGTATACCCAACAAACCAACTATGGACAAGTGTACGATTGGGGAAGCACCGAGATTTCAAAAAAAGACTTTTCCGATAAACTGTCAGTATATTTCCGGCACTACGGCGGCGATTACGACTATAAAGGTCAGTGGGAATACTCTGCAGCAAAAACAAGCCTTTACCTGCTTTCGGTTCTTGAACAACTCTTCCTCGATGACCTCTCCGGCTATGAGGTTGACGGTGTTCGTGCCCTCGGGTTTAAAGACTGCTATTTTGATTGACTGTAAAACAGTGCGGTCTTCGAGAACAAACTCGCAGACCGCACTGTTTTTATTCTTAAACACTCATTTTTAAAAAGCAATCACAACCATACTAATCAAGATGAAAAACAGGTTTTAAGTCAACCGAAGCAGGACTTTCATCCGGATTTGTTTCCATTATATCTGCCATAAAGTGCCACCACTTGCGGCAAATTTCCGTATCTGCAGATTTCGCCCAGCGCTCCTCATTTTGAAGCTCGATATATCCGTAGAGGATGTTTGTTTCTTCATCGAGGAAAATGGAATAATTGCTTCCGCCGTATTCGTGAATCATATCGCGCATTTCATCCCAAAGCTCATTGTGGCGCTTTTCATATTCTGCCGCCATGCCCGGATACAGCTTCATTTTAAAAGATTTTCTTATCATTGCAAAAACCTCCGTTGTTTTGATACCGGCAACAAACAATGCCTTTATATGTAAATTATAAGATATGCACTGATAATTTGTCAACCTAAAGTTAAATTTGGCGTTTTTGCTCTTGTATTGTTGCTGTTTTTATGATATACTTAACAGATATAAAAAAGACTATGTTTTATTAATGTTTAAAGTAAAGAACAGGTGTATTATGAAGAATAGCGAAAAGACAATGGAAAAAATCGTCTCTCTCTGCAAAGGGCGCGGCTTTGTGTACAGCGGAAGTGAAATCTACGGCGGTCTCGCAAACACGTGGGACTACGGCCCGCTCGGCGTTGAGTTTAAGAACAACGTAAAGCGCGCATGGTGGAAGAAGTTCGTTCAGGAATCCCCGTACAACGTAGGTCTTGACAGCGCAATTCTTATGAACCCGCAGGTATGGGTTGCTTCCGGTCACGTTGGCGGTTTTTCCGATCCTCTTATGGATTGTAAGGAATGCAAAACACGTCACCGTGCAGACAAGCTCATTGAGGACACCGGCGTAAACCCGGCAGGCTGGAGCTTTGACGAGATGGCAAAGTACATAGCGGACAA
>JAZQSB010000131.1:0-2044 GCA_045629885.1 Eubacteriales bacterium
TTAACAACAACAACCCGCCGCCGCAGCGCCGGATTTCAATCTTCTTATCTCAAATTTTGATATCTTGACTTCCTTACCGGTATCAATTGCTTCTTTGATAGCGTTGAGGATGAATACGGGAGTGATAAGCTCCTCGTAAGTCTCGGGCATACCACCTGCACGAACCATATGCTCAAAGCGATGGAACTCGTTGAGATATGCATTATTAACCGAGGTATTTCTTAAGAGTTGCACGGACAGCGCCGGGACCTGAAATCATCTCTGCGAGCATTCCTTCAACCTTGTCTGCAAGACCAACCTTTTTAAGGTCAACTCCAAAGAGAGTGTCGTTTGTAAGGATAGCGTCGATATTACCCTTAACGCTTGCCGGATTGCCAAACTTGACAGCAGAGAGCTGTTTCTGCATTGTCTCGAGCATCGGGTCCGGTGAGCAATCAAATGCATTGCCGTTATCGTCAATTGCAAGAACATAGCGAAGCCAGCCTGCAAGTGCGAGCGGGATATATGTAAGAGTTGTCTGGTCAAGATCCTCGCGTGAGATGTAGCTCTTTATCGTTTCGCCGAAGCGGATAGCAACCTTCTGCGATGTATCGCAGGCAATACGCTGTGGTGTATCCGGAACGAACGGGTTGGGGAGACGCTTTTCGATAACTTCGTCGATAAATGCCTTCGGGGAGAGGATCTTCGGGTCAACAACAACCGGGAGACCTTCTTCATAACCGACCTTACGAACGAGAGCGGAAAGCTCTGCATCCTTCATTTCGGATGCTATTGTATCAAAGCCGAGAACGCAGCCGTAAACTGCAAGGCAGGTGTGGAGAGGGTTAAGGCAAGTTGTAACCTTCATTGTCTCTGTATTGTTAACCGTGTCGCGGTCTGTGAGGAAAACGCCGGCTTTTTCAAGCGGTGGGCGGCCGTTCGGGAAGCGGTCCTCAATAACGAGATACTGCGGCTCTTCTGCGTTTACGAACGGAGCAACAAAGGTGTTCTTGGGAGTGATTTTCGGAGCCATATCCTCAATGCCTGCATCTGCAAGAGCATCCTCAACGACCTTTGCAGGACGCGGAGTGATTTTATCAATCATTGACCACGGGAAGGAAACGTTCTTTTCGTCTGTTACCCATGCAACAAATTCATCTGAAACAAATCCGTTTTCGTGCCACTTTTCAACAACAGTCATAACGGAAGCGCGCAACTTCTCACCATTGTGGGAACAGTTGTCCATAGAAACAACAGCAATCGGAGCCTTGCAAGCGTTAAAGCGCTCAAGAAGGAATGCCGCTGTACGGCACATTGCGTGAGAGCAGTTGTCCGGACCATTCTTGAAGTCTGCCTCAACAAACGGGAAGAACTCACCCTGAATGTTGCGAAGAGCATAACCCTTTTCCGTGATGGTATAGGAAACCATCTGAAGGCTCGGGTTACGGAAAATTTTCTTAAGCTTTTCAACATCCTCGGGGTAAGCCTCACCTGCACAGAGCCCTTCGGAGATGGATGCGACAACCTCTTTCTTCATTGTGCCGTCGGGCATGAGAAGAACGAGCATCGTCATTGCATCATACGGACGGTAAATCATGTCGATATTGTCAAAGTCGAATGTGTCGGCGGCGACGATACCGCCTTTTACATGACCTGCGTTGAGAAGGTCATGCTGGAGCTTTGCAACAAAGCCGCGGAAGATGTTACCTGCGCCGAAGTGAACCCATGTAGGATTCTTTTCAGTCTCGTCAGCCATTTCCTTCCAGTCATACTTAGGAAGTGTGACACCGGCAGCTTCCCAGCCGGCCTTGTCCTGAAGACCTGCATAATTGAGCTTCATTTTTAATATTCCTCCTTGATTTAAAGCAGAGATATTTTCTCTGCACAAAATTCTACAGTATAAATATACCACATAAGGTAAAAAAAGTCCACAGTATTAATGCAAAAAACTGAACAATTATAAGAAAAGCATAAGAAAACCTGCATAAAATACAAAAATGATATGGCGGTATTTACTTTTATAATTACTTTTGTTATAATAATATGTTGAGATTAATTTGAATTA
>JAZQSB010000132.1:0-2803 GCA_045629885.1 Eubacteriales bacterium
TGTGCATCCATTCCTTTTGTCGGCTCGTCCAGCAGAAGAATACGCGGTTCACGAAGCAGGAGCATAGCAAGCGCAAGCCGCTGTTGCTCTCCACCGGACAAATCGTATGGATGCGAAAGCTCAAGTTCTGACAGCGAACAAAGAGAAATAACGCTTTCAATTCTTTCCCTCTTTTCTTTTTCCGGTATATCTTTTCCGGAAAGAAGCGCCGACAGCTCATCATATACCGTTTTTTCGGCAAAAAGAGGCTGAACATCCTGAGGCATATATCCTAACATTCCGTGGTGTAAATGCTCTATTTTTGTAATCTTTTGTCCAAAAGCGCGTACTTCTCCGCGCTGTGACGCCAAAAGACCTGCCATAAGAGAAAGCGAGGTACTCTTTCCTGTGCCGTTTCCGCCCACAATAGCAGAAACCTGACCGGAAAACGCCTTAAAATTTAAGTTTTTTACAACATCCGGACACTCGCGTGAGTATCCAAAACACACTCCTCGAGCTTCAATTGCGGGTATTCCGTCCGTTTGGGGTGAGTTTTCTTCATCTATATATCCAGATGAAAAACTGTGCATTCTGGAAAAATCCTTAAGCCAGCGTCTGCCGTCGGAGACCGTTACCGGACACAGTGAATTTCCGTCGAGAGCCGCGTGAACACGAACAGGTGTTGGAAGTGCACGGCACATCGCATGATTCAATCCAGTTAAAGCATGGCATATCTCATCAATGGTACCTTTTACCACTACTGTTCCAAAATCCATGACAATTACTCTGTCAGAAATCGGAAGTGCTTCTTCAAGGCGTTGCTCGGATAGAATCACGGTTATGCCAAGCTCGGTATTTAGCCTTTTTAATGTTCTTAAAAACTCACCTGCAGAAATGGGGTCAAGCTGACTTGTCGGCTCGTCGAGGATGATTACGGATGGATTCATAACCATAACAGATGCAAGGCAAAGAAGCTGCTTCTGTCCGCCGGAAAGCTCTGATGTTTTTTTGTGAAACCACGAATCAATGCCGAAAAATGCCGCCGTTTCTGCAACGCGTGTGCGGATTTCTTCATTCCTTACCCCCAGACTCTCAAGCCCGAAAGCAAGCTCGTGCCATACCTTATCCGTTACTATCTGATTTTCAGGAGACTGCATAACAAAACCGATTTTTTCACATTCAGAACGCTGCGACAGCTCTGCTATGCTTTTCCCACCCACGCTTATATGTCCGGTGAATGTGCCGACAGGCGCAACAGACGGCTTCAAGAGTCGCAAAAGCGTTGTCTTCCCGCAACCGGACTGCCCGCACAGCGTCACGAACTCTCCGCGATTTACGGAGAAAGAAACATCGCGCAAGGCAGCTTTTTCCCTGTCGGGATATGTAAACGATACAGCATCTATTCTTATTTCTTCCATCTTCTCGCCCCCTTAAGCTCAATTATAACCGGTGCTGTGCAAAGCAAAAAATAGCCGATGCCGGACAATATGCCGGTCAAATCACTCTGCAATGCGCTAAAGCGCGGAAAATACGAAAAACGCAGTACTCCACAGATTCGTCCGTAAATTACGCAAAAAGCAAGTGTAAAAAGGATTGCAAGCGTTATTTTATCCCTCTTGTCAAATTTATAGATTGAAAACGAGGTTCTGCCTGGGATTCCGTATCCCCTTGCTTTCATGCTGTCGGCAGTTTCAATTGAGTTTTCAAGTGCCCACGTAAGCGTTGCAGACAATGAGGAAATCCCGTTCTTTATCCGTGCAACCAAACCACTCCGATCCGCAGTTTCACCAAGGCTTTTGCGCGCCGTAGTTACCTCACGGAGTTTCTCGGTAAAGCGCGGAATAAACCGGAGCGTCATCGAGAAGGTCAACGCAAGCGCCGGAGAAACGCGACCAAAAAGATAAATAAATTTATCGCTTGTCATAACCTCATTATAGCACGAAAACCAGCATATGACGGAAAGTATCATTACCGCGGCGCAGAAACCATAAACAACCGACTCAAACGTGAGCGGATTCCCCCCCGGGAGATAGGTTATAATCGTTACTCCCTCGTGATTGAACGCGGCGTTTATAAGTGCAGTTACAATCGCGAGAGGTATGATATACAAGAGATGCGTAAAAAGCCCTTTTTTGCCTTTGAGCACCGTAAGATATGCGAGAGACGAAAACAAAGAGATAAAAAGACACCCAGGGTGCATAAGAAACACGGAAAAGCATATAACGCATACAAAATAGGTAAAATTTACAACAGGGTGATACGACTTAAACTCATTCATTTCCCTATCTCCTTTCGGTTTATTTTCTGTTCTGTGCTGAAAAATCGCCGCCCACATCACGGCCGAGGTTGCAGGTGTAAACCCATTCTACTTTATCTCCCGGACTAAGCTTATAGCCATCACACCCGAAATTCGGGAACGCGCCGTTCACGCGGTACATCCAGCCGGAAAGCTCACCGCAGTCAAATTCATAAAGGTTGCCTATTCCTTCGATATACACATTGCCGTAAAGCGGTGCTTTTACAAATTCCATATGTATACCGGCTGCCGTCATTTCACGCAAAAGCACATCAAAAACCGTGTCACCTTCGTTAAAAGCAAGTTCTTCCCTTTTATACAAAATGCCCTCAAGCGGAATAAGCGAATGCTTTTCAGAAATGAGCCGTTCAATATTGTCAAGAACGGTGTTGCAGTTGACAGAAAAGTTGCACACAAGCGTTGCCTGAATTTGCGCATCACAATTTTGTGGCACGGCGTATTCTCCACTATCGAGAGCAATTAACGCCCACGCAGCTCCGTTTATTCCCTGATGCACCGTCTTCTTAT
>JAZQSB010000133.1:0-4750 GCA_045629885.1 Eubacteriales bacterium
CATAAGATAGCTTATGGAAAGTAGGGAGATCTATCAAAGCTTTAAGGTTTTCTACGATTTCAGTAAAAAATATTGTTTAAAGAAAATAGTTAATATATAGTACAAGAAAAAATGAGGGAGCTAAGGTGCAAAAAAGTATTCCGCCGCCTTTCTGTTGACATAAAACAGGAAATATAATATACTGTAAAGCATATTTTACTGTTGGGAGATAATAATGAAAATACAGCTTTCAGACCATTTCACCTACAGCAGACTTCTGCGTTTTGCAGCGCCGAGCGTTGCAATGATGATTTTTACGTCCATCTACAGTGTGGTGGACGGATTCTTTGTGTCAAATTTTGCGGGGAAAACCCCGTTTGCCGCGGTTAATCTAATATTTCCGTTTCTTATGATTGTTGCAACCGTTGGATTTATGTTTGGCACGGGCGGAACAGCGATTGTTGCAAAGGCCTTTGGCGAGGGAGATAACGAACGCGCAAACCGCCTCTTTTCGCTGTTTGTTTATATTTCGTTTTTTTTGGGAGCAGTTTTTGCCATTCTTGGAATTGTTTATATAGAGCCTATATCAAGGCTTCTTGGGGCAGACGGAGCGCTCCTTAAAAACTGCGTTCTTTATGGACGTATCATCCTTTTGGCACTTCCCTTTTATGTCCTTCAGCTTATGTTTCAGAGCTTTTTTGTCGCCGCAGAAAAACCGCAGCTCGGTCTTGTAGTTACGGTAAGCGCCGGCATTACAAATATGATTTTTGATGCTATCTTGGTTATTCTTCTTCCTCAGCAGTACAAGCTTGCCGGAGCAGCTGTGGCAACAGCGATGAGTCAGGTCGTAGGCGGCGGTGTTCCGCTTATGTATTTTGCAAGAAAGAACAGCAGTATTCTGCGTCTTGGAAAAACGAATTTTGACGGAAAGGCAATCCTTAAGGCCTGCACAAACGGCTCGTCAGAATTTATGAGCAATGTTTCGATGAACGTTGTGGGTATGCTTTATAACATTCAGCTTCTGAAATACGCGGGAGAGGACGGCGTTGCGGCTTATGGCGTTATGATGTATGTCAGCTTTATTTTTGCTGCCGCGTTCATCGGATATTCAATAGGAACGTCTCCTGTGATAAGCTATCATTTCGGAGCACAGAATATTGATGAGCTTTCGTCACTTCTGAAAAAAAGCCTTGTTGTAATTTTGGTGTCAAGCGCGTTTATGGTAATTGCAGGTGAGATTCTTACGCGTCCGCTGTCGACGGTATTTGTGGGGTACGACCCAGAGCTTCTGGAGCTTACGGTGTCGGGGTTTCGCATTTTTGCGCTGTCGTTCTTATTTATGGGAATCGCGATATTCGGATCGGGATTTTTCACGGCCCTCAATGACGGGCTTACGTCTGCTGTGATATCATTTCTGCGAACACTTGTTTTTCAGGTAGCTTTCGTCTTGCTGCTCCCACCTATATGGGATATTTTCGGTGTGTGGTTTTCGATTGTCGCCGCAGAGCTTATGGCGGCGGTGCTGACGCTTGTTTTCATTAAAATAAGACAGAGGGATTATCTGTATTAAAAGAATATTTTTTACGGGAGGAAGTCAAATTGGCTGAGGTAATGGACAGGAAAGATATTAAAGAAGAATATAAGTGGAGGCTTGAGGATATTTTTTCTTCGATTGAGGCGTGGGAAAAGACTGCTGTAGATGTTGTACGCCGTGCGGAGAGTCTTTCGGAAATGAGCGGGAAAGTTATGGAAAGTGCAGAGAATTTACTCTTTGTGCTGACCACTCTTGACGAAATAGGAGAGAGCCTTCTTTCTGTTGTTGCATACGCGTGTATGCGCCGCGATGAGGATAACGGCGTTTCAAAGTACAGGGCAATGGCAGACCGTTGCGGAGATATTGAGAGTGAAGTTGCAAGCCTTTTGTCATTTGTGGAGCCTGAGCTTGTTGCGGCGGGAGCTGCAAAGGTTGCGGGATTTATGAAAGATAAGCCGGAGCTTTCTGTGTACCGTCACTTTTTTGATAATCTTTTTCGTGAGGCTGCTCATATCCTTGACGGAAAAAGCGAAAAAATCCTTGCAATGAGTTCTCCTGTGGGAGAAGCGGCGCACGATATATTTTCTGCAATGAACAACGCTGACATAAAATTCGGCGAGATTGAGGACGAGAGTGGAAAACCGTGCGAGCTTACGCACGGGCGTTATTCGCTTTTTATGGAGAGCGCAGACAGACGTGTCCGCCGAGATGCGTATTCGGCGATGTATAAGCAGTACAGAAGCTTTAAAAATGCATTTGCCGCAATGTATGCAGGAAATGTGAAGGGAGATCTTTTCTATGCGCGTACGCGCGGGTATGGCTCGTCTCTTGAAATGCGTCTTTCTGACAGTGCAGTTCCGGAAGAGGTGTACACAAGGCTTGTGGAAGATGTAAACAACGGCCTTGGAGTACTGGAGGATTATCTCCTGCTGAGAAAGAAGGCATTGGGGCTGACTGAGCTTTGCATGTATGACTTATATACTCCGATTGTGCCGGAGGATAAGTCCGACATCCCGTTCGAGGAGGCGTGCGAGATTGTTCTCAAGGCGGTAGAACCGCTCGGTGAACAATATGTGGCGGATATGCGCTGTGCATTTTCTGAGCGGTGGATAGATGTATATGAAAACTGCGGAAAAACTCCGGGTGCATATTCGTGGGGTGATAACACACATCATCCTTACGTGCTTCTGAACTATCAGGGTAGTCTTGAGGATGTTTTTACCCTTGCGCACGAAATGGGGCACGCGATGCATTCGTATTACACGAACAAAACTCAGCCGCCGGTCTATCGGGATTATAAGATATTTGTCGCCGAGGTTGCAAGCACGGTAAATGAAAACCTGCTGCTTGAATATCTTCTCCGTGATGCAAAGGGACAGCGCCGGACATATCTTCTTACAAGAAAGGCGGAAGCAATTCGTACAACGTTTTACCGACAGACGATGTTTGCCGAGTTTGAGAAGGCGGCGCATGCAATGTACGCTGACGGCACGGCACTTACTGCAGAAAGCCTGTGCAAAGTCTATGGCGAAATCAACAAAAAGTATTACGGCAACATTGCCGTATGCGATGAGAATATCGCGTATGAATGGGCGCGTATTCCGCATTTTTACACAAGCTTTTATGTGTATCAGTATGCAACTGGATTTGCCGCGGCATCAAGGATAAAAGAGCTTGTAATGAATGACACCGCAGCGGCCGGGAGGTATATTGAATTTCTTCACGGAGGAAATTCGGACTATCCTCTGGAGCTTCTTAAAAAAGCGGGAGTTGAGCTTACATCAAGCGGGCCTGCAAAGAGCGTAATCGAAGACCTTCGTGCGGCAGTAAGTGAGCTTTCCTCGCTTTTGGACAAATAGATATCTCACAGACAAAACGACTTTTGCGTAATATGTAGTAAAAGGCATGAGAAAGGCGGTGTGTTGCGATGTGCCAGAGGAGCGGGAGTGTTTGCGTAATATGCGCAATAGCGCTTGCCATGGGTATTCTCGCGGGTGTGGTATTTCCTTCGGGCTTTCTTGTGTTTGTGCTGTGCATATTGCTTATCGCAATAGGTGTGTTTATGCTGTTATGACGGAGGTGCAAATTTGTGAAGATAGTCGTTGTGAAGGCTCCGAAATCCCTTGCAGGAATACTTAAAAAAATGTTCGGGATTAAGTGAATGAAACAGAAAGACTGCCAAAAAGCCACCGGCTTTTTGGCAGTTTGTTAATTAAAGCTACAAAATGCGCAATAACGCACTTTTTTTGTTGACTCACGGCGAGTTTGAGTATATAATGGTAAAGATGCAAAAGGGAGGATGAAGGAACATGCAGATAGTAAATATAACGCTTAGTCAGCTTGCAAATATGTTTTTCTTTATGGCGATAGGCTATGTGTTCAGGAAAAAGGACATACTTGATATTTACGCGGGAGGGACCGTCTCCCGTTTGCTTGTAAACATTTTCCTGCCGGCGATGGTTGTACGCTCGTTCTCAAGCAACTTTAAGCTTGATGTTATAAGCGATAAGCTGATGCTGATACTGTTCAGCACCGCAGTGCTTGTTATCACGTCAATTATCGCTGTTTTGCTTGCAAGACTGTTTTCTAAAGATAAGGACACGCAGGGAATATACATATACAGCTTTGCAATACCTAACCTTGGGTATATGGGCTATCCTCTCGTACAGGCGATCTTTGGAGAAACCGCCCTTCTTGATACTATGGTATATTGCTTGCCATACAATGTTTTTATCTACACAATTGGAATTAAGCTTCTCACATCACAGAAAAATGCTTCCATCTGGGGATTGCTTAAAAACCCGTCTATTATTGCGATATTCGTCGGTGCATTCCTGGGACTTTGCGACATAAAGCTTCCGGGGGTGGTTACAGGCATTCTCGATGCTGCAAACGCCTGTGTTTCTCCGTGTGCAATGATTCTTACCGGAACAGTGTTTGCGCGAATAAATATGAAAACAGTATTTACCGACTGGCGTTCGTATGCTGCATCTGCAATACGTCTGGTCATAATACCGGTTGTTGCGTTCTGTATTTTGCGCTTGATTAAAGTGCCGGAAACATGGGTTCTGCCATGCGTTGCGATTCTTGCAATGCCTTTGGGTGTCAACAGCGTTGTTTTCCCCGAAGCATATGGCGGAGATGCCGAATCGGGTGCTAAGGTATGCTTTATGGCGGCGATTCTTGGTATTATCACAATTCCGTTTATTTTTGCACTGCTGTAAATTTGTTCGTCCA
>JAZQSB010000134.1:0-1991 GCA_045629885.1 Eubacteriales bacterium
GAGGTACAATGTTGTTGCATTTGAGTAAAGAAGGCTCCTGATGACGTAAAAGGAGCTGTCCCGAAGTGACTGAGGAATTGTTCGTTCGGTAAGTTACTTTTTTGAAAGTTCTTGGCTTGTGGCACAATTCCTCCACCGCTGACGCGGTCCCATCTCGCTGCGGCTCGGTCACGTCGCGGGTCTGACAGTCCACCGGACTGTCATTCAACACCGCGCCGACATTCCGCTTCGCTCCACTACCTTTTACACAAAGGAGGCTTTTATATTCTTTACGCACGGAGGCGGGCGGATGATATCCGCGCCTACGGGGTTGTGGTGTGGCTATGTGTTGTACGTTTTCCGCGACTCGCGTTATCTCTCCTTCCGTCACGGCTACGCCGTGCCACCTCCCTCGTCAGAGGGAGGCTTTTTGCTAGTTTACGCGGTGAGCGGGAGGAGCAGAGCCCCTCCCCTTCGAACAAAATGTCGCATCCTTCGTAGGGAACGACCTGCGTGTCGTTCCGAAACATCGCGGATTGCACAACATTCCGTCAGACGTACAACGCCAATTCACTGTCATCTCGACTGAAGGGATATGGTATAATATAATTAAGAAAAAACCAAATGACAAAAACGAAGAGAGGAAGAAGTATTATGCCATACGCAGAAAGAAATGAGTACAGCAAAGAATTCAAATTAACAGCGGTGCATTTAATGAAAAGCGGACTGTTCAAGCCCAAAGAGATATTTGCAATGCTTGGAGGGATAGACAGACAAACGGTATACCGCTGGGTAAAGGAGTATGATAAAAACGGAGAAAGTGCATTTGACAGTAAGGGAGTCTTGCCGAACAGTGAATTGAAACAACTTCAAGAAGAAAACAAAGACTTGAAGATGGAAAATGAAATACTAAAAAAAGCAACCGCATACTTTGCCGAACAGAATGTGAAAAAGTGGAATTCGCGGTAAGAGAGTTGCAGGAATATCCTGCAAGCAAGGTATGCAAGGTTTTGGAAATCAAACTCTCTGCCTACTATTACAGGAAAAAACATCCGCGAATCAACAAGCTTCCAATTGAAATGAACAGTGTGATAGCGATGTTTAACAAGCACTTCGGCAACTTTGGAAGAAGAACCATTCGTAAATTGCTGTTAGAAGAAGGTGTAAAGGTCTCAGAACATAAAATAGCAAAGATATTAAAAGCACATGGTTTAAGATCCAAATACGGACGAAAGAAAGGTAAGAATGTATATACAGCACCGGAAGTCAGCGAAAAATACATTTCCGAAAATCTTTTTCCGACTCTTACGGAAAAAGAACGTACATACGACATTTTAAGTATAGATTTCACCGAACAGAAGGTCAGCGGGAAAAAAGTATATACTTGCGGTGCAATCAACATTAACAGCAAAGCATTAGTGGCTGAGTTTTGCGGATGCAAGAATAACGGAGCAGCAGCGTGCGCTACAGTAGAGAAAGCAATTGAGGAACACGGGGTTCCGTATATGATTATGACCGACCGAGGAAGCCCGTTTGTCAGTAAGTCATTTCATGATTTGCTTGAAAAGTATGGAATAAGACACAGTATGTCACGCCCACATACGCCTTCTGATAATTGCTTCATAGAGACATTTTGGAAAAGTATGAAAACCGAGATTGGTAAGGTGGCTCATTTATCGGTCGAACAATATATGTTCGTGATGGAGTATTACAAACATTACTATAACTTTGAACGTCCTCACAGCAGTCTGAGTTATTCTGCCCCGATGAAAATGATGATTTAAAACTGTCATTTGCTTTCTTAATTTTTTTTATAATTTCTGTACCAATTTCTAGCGAAGCGGAACGGAGAGATCTCTCCGCTACGGTCGAGATGACAGGGATTATTGGATTTTCTGCGGTTTGAATTTGCGTTTGCGTAGAATTTACGTTTTTCGGGCGGACAGTGGCGTCCGCCCCTACGAGGTTGTGGGTGAATTTATGTTGTACGTATAACGCAAATTAACGTCGTA
>JAZQSB010000135.1:0-3183 GCA_045629885.1 Eubacteriales bacterium
ATTGTAGATAACGAGAATAACGTATCAAGCTTCCAGCTTACGGTTGTATCAAGTGAGTATACCACGCCTTTGTGGTTTTCGGAGGGCGTGACCTATCATGTGTTTGTTGACCGTTTCTACCGCGCGTCAACCTCTCCGGAGCTTTCCGACGATGCCTTTTTTGCGGTACATAAAGATAAAGCTGAGGTGCCGTATTTTAAACCAAATAGCAAGGGTGTTGTAGAAAACAGAGATATATACGGTGGCAACCTTGAGGGAGTTATTGAAAAACTGCCTTATCTTGAAAGCTTAGGTGTAAAAACGATATACTTAAGCCCTATATTCGAAGCGTGGTCAAACCACAAATACAACACTGCTGATTATAAAAAGATAGATAGCCATTTTGGCGATGAAAAAATCCTTTCAGATTTGTGCTCTGCTGCAAAGAAATACGGAATGCGAATTATCCTTGACGGAGTTTTCAGCCACACAGGCTCTGACAGCATCTATTTCAACAGAGAGGGACGATACGGCGAAAACACCGGTGCCTGGAAGGACAAAAACTCTCCGTTTTGCAACTGGTTTGATATTGATGAAAACGGTAATTATTCGTCGTGGTGGGGGATTGACACCCTGCCTCAGGTAAATGAGCTTGATCGTGATTATACTGACTATATCATTAACGGCAAAGACAGTGTTATTGCACATTGGATGAGGGCAGGTGTCTCCGGATGGAGGCTTGATGTCGCCGATGAGCTTCCTGATGAGTTTATAGAACAGCTGAAAGCAAGAGCGCGTAAGGAGAACAAAGAGGCACTTGTAATCGGAGAAGTCTGGGAAGACGCGTCAACCAAGAAGGCGTACGGTGTAAACAAACGGTACTTTACAGACGGAGTGCTTGACGGCGTGATGAACTATCCGCTCAAAAATTGTATACTTGACTTTTTGTGCGGCAGAATATCAGCACAGCAGGCAAAAGCTGCGCTTATGTCCGTCATTGAAAATTATCCGGCTATATCTCAGCGATGCCTGATGAATATTATCGGTACGCACGATACTGTGAGAGCTGTAAATGAGCTTTCGGTGGGAAATCTCTGCCATGAATCAAAGGCGTTCCGTGCAACTCGTTTTCTTGATGAAAACGAACTGAAGATTGGAAAATCGCGGCTGCGTCAGGCGGCAATTCTCCAGTATATGTTCCCGGGCTCACCGTGCATATATTACGGCGATGAAATCGGGATGCAGGGATTTGAGGACCCCTTCAACAGAGGATTTTACACATGGGATAATGTAGATGAAGAACTGCTTGAGTTTTACCGGGCTTTAGGTAAAATAAAAACAGAAAATAAGTGTATGACCAACGCACCATTCCGCGTGGAATACGCCGAGGGAGACTTTCTGGTTGTATCCCGTGAAAAAATAAAGGCTTTTATAAACCGCGGAGACAAGTGTAGAATGTTTAAGATTTCGTACAACTCTGAAATTGCGCTTGCGTGCGGTGAATGCCGGATGGCTTTGGGAAAGTTGCTCCTCGGGAGTAAATCATCCTGCATTTTGTGGGAAAATTCGACGGAAAATTGAAATTAACCATTGACTTGTCGGCGTAAAGATGTTAAAATAAATCATCATATATTTATATAATAACGCGATGATGAAAATCAGTACGTGTGCAATGTTATCTTCAGAGAGCTGCCGGTTGCTGTGAGGCAGTGGTGCGTGTGTGCGGAATTACCTTTCGGAGCGGCTTTGCCGAACAAGCGCTTCCAGTAGGCAAAGACGGGTTTGCCCGATACAGCTTGACCAATGAGGCCGCGCTTTTGCACGGTAAACTGAGGTGGTACCACGATTTTAAATCGTCCTCTGCTTTGCGGCAGAGGACGTTGCTGTTTTTTGCCGAGAATCAAAAAAGGGAGAATTAAAATGGTTATTACTGATTTCCTTGAAAGAAATGCGCGACTTTACGGCGCAGAAACAAGCCTTGTTGAGCTTAACCCTTCAGAAGAGCGCGATAAGGTAACAACGTGGTGGGATTTTAATCTTATTGAAGGCGCCGGGGTGGATGCTCCGTACCGTCGCGAAATAACATGGAAGGATTTTGACAGACGTGCAAACCGCTTTGCAAACCTTCTTTTAAGCCGAGGTGTTGCGCGAGGTGCAAAGGTCGGCATTCTTCTTATGAACTGCATAGAATGGCTTCCGATTTATTTCGGTATTCTCAAAGCCGGATGTATTGCCGTGCCGATGAACTTCCGCTACTCAAGCGATGAAATAAAATACTGCCTTGACCTTGCAGATGTTGAGGTTCTTGCTTTCGGTCCTGAGTTTGTAAGCCGTATGGATGTCATTGCAAATGACATTGCGCGTGTACATACACTGTTTTTCGTAGGAGATAACGGACCTGAATATTCGGAAAACTGTCTGGCTCTTATGAACTTCTGTTCATCGAGTGCACCTCCTGTTGCCCTGTGCGAGGATGACTACGCGGCAATTTATTTTTCATCCGGCACAACGGGATTTCCGAAGGCGATTTTACACGACCACCGCTCGCTTGTCTGTGCGTGTATTACAGAGCAGAACCACCACAGCCAGACGCGTGACGATGTGTTCCTCTGCATTCCTCCGCTTTACCATACCGGTGCGAAAATGCACTGGTTCGGTTCTCTTGTTTCAGGAAGCCGTGCCGTCCTTTTGCGTGGCGTAAAACCCGAGTGGATTCTCCGCGCGGTAACGGAAGAAAAATGCACGATTGTGTGGCTTCTCGTTCCGTGGGCACAGGATCTTCTTGATGCAATAGAATCCGGACGTGTTGATGTCTCGAAGTATCACCTTTCACAGTGGCGCCTTATGCACATCGGTGCACAGCCGGTTCCGCCAAGCCTTATCAAGCGTTGGCTTGAGGTTTTCCCCCATCATCAGTATGACACAAACTACGGTCTTTCCGAGTCTATCGGTCCCGGATGTGTCCACCTCGGTGTTGAAAACGTTCATAAGGTGGGCGCAATTGGTAAGCCTGGGTATAAGTGGGAAGCAAAAATAGTTGATGAAAAGGGAAATCCAGTGGAGCGTGGTGATGTCGGTGAGTTGATTGTTCGCGGCGATGGCGTAATGCTTTGCTATTACAAGAATGAAGAGGCTACGAATGAGGTTTTAAATAACGGCTGGCTGTATACAGGGGATATGGCTCGTGAGGACGAAGATGGCTTC
>JAZQSB010000136.1:0-12752 GCA_045629885.1 Eubacteriales bacterium
ACCGCTTGGCCTCCGACTTATTGACGAGCCGATTGAACCGATGATAAGGTACTTAAAGCCTGCCTCGAGCGCACCGAACTTATTGTTACGGAAAGCAGTCAGCGCAACTGAAGCAAATGTCATAATCTCAATCATAACGAACATATTGAATATGTCGCCTGTGAGAACAAGACCGAGCACAGAACCGGAAAGCATCAGGAACAGTGTGTAATAATGACCCAGATGGTGGTCACGCGCCATATACTTCATTGAGTATATTGCCGCAAGGAGTATGGTTATTACAACGAGCAGAGCGAAGAACATATTAAGCGCATCTATCTCATAGCCGATACCGATTGCATAACCATTCACCGGCTCCCAGTTGCCCATCCAGTAAGCAAGAATATTACCGTCGATGAGAACCGGTTTTATGAGTGCCGCAATAAGCGCAAACGCACCGAATGCAGCGATGAGGGTTATGGTATTTCTGATATACTTATTTTTTGCGCCGAAAATTTCCACGAGGAATGCGCAGAGGAAAAGCCCCATAACCGCAACTACCGGGAAATGCTTGACAAAATCAAGTGTAAGGAAGCTAAACATTATCCGCGAATCCTCCTTACTTCATCAGAATTTATGGTCTTGTACTTACGGTAAATCATAATTACAAGAGCAAGAGCCATCGCATCAACACAAGCGCCGATAACGATTGATGTGAGCGTAAGTGCCTGTGGAACAGGGTCGACAAAGAAGTTTGAAGAAACACCGTTTAAAAGATCCGAAATTGTGAAAATCGGAGCCGTGCCGCCGTTGTTAAATCCTACACTTACGATAAGAAGGTTAATTCCGTAGTCGATAATACCGAGACCGAGAACAACCTTAATGAGATTCTTCTGCGTGCAGACTGCATACAAACCGAGGACGAGAAGCAGCACTGCAACAACATAGTTTACAATAATCATTATTCTTCATCCTCCTCTTCTTCATCGTCTGTATCCGGAGCAAGAAGGCTCATCATAAGGAGAAGAAGGAAACCTACGCCCGTGAGAACCTTAAAGCCGACCGAGTAGCCCATAAATGTGATGGTACCTGCAGATATCAGGTCGCCGACTGCGCCGTTGTCGAAAAAGATATTGCGGCAAAAGTTTGCGCCTACGAACAGACCGCAGAGACCAAGGATAACATACAGCGTTGCACCGCATGCCTCACCAACGCGAAGAACTTCCGTGTTGATTGCCTGACGAGCAGTGTTATAACCGTATGCAAGATATAGAAGAACAGCCGCAGCAGCAACCATAACGCCGCCCTGGAATCCGCCGCCCGGGGAGACGGTTCCGAAAAGGATGATGTAGATACCGAAAACAACTGCAAAGGGAAGCATCATATCTGCTCCGCACTTCATAATTACGTTCTTTTCAGAAATTCCGCTTTTAAACTTCATTACTTCTCATCCTCCTTCTTTTTGTGTGACTTTGCAAGGATGACGAATGCACCTGCAATTGATGTGAGAAGGATGAACGACTCACCGAGAGTGTCAAAACCGCGGAAGTCAAAAACTATCGCCGCAACATTGTTTGCAGCCATTGTCTTTTCAAGGTTCTGCTTTACAATGATATCGGCAATGCCGTCTGGGTTTTCAGTGCTGTACTCGGTGGGGTTGTTGTAAAGGTCAACAACGTTTACATCGCTTCCCTCGTATGTTCTCGGAAGAGTGTATGCCGTAATGACAGCATAAAGCCCCGCCGCAAGGATTACTGCAAGAGAGATAATCGCAACAATTTTCTTTGTTTTCATTTTTCTTCATCCCCCTTGCCCGTTGTTTTCTTAACCGCGATAACAAAAATCGTGGTTGCAAGCACCGCGCCGACAGCAGCTTCTGCTATTGCAACGTCAGGCGCGTGGAGAAGGATGAACTCAAGCGCCATAAACGCACCGGTAACTCCGAGCGCGATGACGGAGGAAAGAACCTTCTTTGAGAATACCGCGTAAGCCGCGGATATTACAACGCCAAGTAAAACCAGAGCGTTCAGAACAAATACAAGATCAATCTGCATTTTCCAAATCCTCCCCATACTTGTCACAAACCATTTCCTTTTCCGGACGGAGTCCCCTGCGGTATGCCGCCTTTGCAATTGCGTGCCCCGCTATCGGGTTTGTTATTATGTAGAACACGCCCATAACCGCGAGCTTTACAGCCATTGCAATATCCGGAGTTTCAAACACGAACAATACATAGAGAATACCGCCGAGGATAACACCGAGCACACCGAAGGTGGAAATGTTTGTGCTCGACTGCATTCTGCAGAACGAATCTGGCATTCTGAGCATTCCTACAACGCCTGCAAGCGCGAAGAGAACGCTTATGCCGATTAAAGCGTAAATTGCATAAATCATAATCTGCCCTCCAGGTAACGCGAAACCATAACGGAGCCGATAAAACCGAGCAACGCCGTGACCATCCCGATGTCAAGATAGATGCTTCTGCCACTGTGCAGGGCAAAGAGGATAAGGGCCATATCGGAGAGAATATCTATGCTGTCGGCGCTTATTGCACGGTCAACAACGCTCGGTCCCTTTATCAGACGATAGCAGAGCGTGATCGCCAGAACGATAAAGCAAATTGCAAAAAACACAAGAACGTCCATTATTCCCAGATCCTCCTTATCCATTTTTCCATTGTTCCCTTTATGCCGTCGCTCGCCTCTGCAATATCCTGCGTTGCAACGTCAATCCAGTGAATATAGTAATAAGTTTTGCCTCCGGCTTCCGCGATATCCATCGTGATGGTACCCGGAGTAAGGGTAATTGAGTTTGCAAGCATGTTCTGTGCATACTCACTCTTTAGACCTGTTTCAATCTTGACAATGCCGGGGTTAATCTTCTTGAACCCGAAAGCACGGAGGGCAACATCAACATTTGCCTTTGTAAGCTCCCACATAAAGATTATCAGGCAGTAAAACACCCATACAAAGAAACGAAGCGGATTGAAAAGGAAGAACGCCTTTTCGTGGATGAAGAAGCGTGCAGAGAACAGTGCGGTAATTACGCTGACAAGCACACCTGCAACAAGAATCTGCACGGATGCTCCGCCTGTGAAGATTGAAACAATCTGTCCCGTTATCAACAGCCAGAATATGTAGCACACAATCGCCGTTGACAAAAATGCTGAAAATTTTGTCTTTTTCAAAGGAACATCACCAACTTACTTTTTGATTTTTTCGGCTATCCTCTCAGACAGCCATGCGCAAAATTCCGTTGCACCCTCTCCCGTCTTTGTAGAAACGGGGAAAACGCCGGCTTTTGCGTTTAAATCCGATACGTTGCGGCGGACTCTTTCCTCGTCAAACTCAAAATACGGCATCATATCGTATTTATTGATGACGAGCGCATCCGTTGTGGCAAACATAAGCGGATATTTTTCAACCTTGTCGTCGCCCTCCGGAACGCTGAGGATTGCAACACGCATATCCTCACCGATGTTAAACTCTGCAGGGCAAACGAGATTTCCTATATTCTCAACAATAAGCACATCAAGCTCATCAAGACTGAAGAATGAAAGCATATGACGGATTGACATAGCCTCAATATGACAAGCACCGTCCGTCTGAAGCTGAACAACAGGAATTCCCATCTTGTTAATCTTGTCCGCGTCAATTGCACCTGCGATATCTCCCTCGATAACGCCGATTTTATACGTTTCGCGCAGACGGTTTATAATGTCGGTAATAAGGCTGGTCTTCCCCGCACCGGGAGAACCCATAACGTTTATAAGGCATATGTTATGCTCTGAAAGCGTTGCTTTTACCTCATCACTCACATCTTCATTCCATTCAAGAATCTGCTTAACTATTTTTATTTCCATGGTTATTCGACCTCCAGGCTGTCAACGTAATATTCGCGACCTGACATAAGCTTTATCTCGGAACTGTCACATTCCGGACAGCGGATTTTGCGTTTGGGAATTTCTCCGTTATAGCCGCATGAATTACATTTTATCGTAATCGGGATTTTTTCAACCGAAAGGCGCGCGCCCTCAGCAATCGTGCCACGGCTTGCGATGTTGAAATACTCCTGAATACATTGCGGAAGCACACCCGACATCTCGCCAATTTTCAGGCGGATTTCAAGTATCTTCTTTGCGCCAAAGCGCTCGGCCTCCGGAACAGCAGCCTCAATAATTCCTTCTGTTATTGCAAGCTCATGCATAGTTTATCTGTCCATACAGGAAAAGCACGGGTCGATACTTGCAACGATGAGACCTGCGTCTGCAACAGAGTTGCCGCGGAGCATCGTCGGAATCGTCGGTGCAGTTTTGAAGGTCGGAACGTGGATGCTGACACGCTTGTTGAACTCGCTGCCGTCCGTGACAACCTTATAGGTGACCTGACCGCGCGGTGCTTCGTGGCGTACCATATACTCACCCGCCGGAATCTTCGGAATCTTCACGCCCAGATTAATGGGACCGGTCGGGAGCATTTCAAGAGCCTGACGGATAATCTTGATGCTTTCAAAGTTCTCAAGAACGCGGATAACAACACGCGAGAAAACGTCGCAGGAGGGATAAACCGCCTTGTCAAACTCAAAGTCCTCATAGCAGCAGTACGGAGCATCCTTACGCACGTCGATTGCAACGTTTGATGCTCTTGCGTGAGGACCCACCGCTCCGATGCGGAGACAGTCCTCAGTTGCGAGAACGCCAACGCCCTGTGTGCGAAGTGCAACAGTTTTGTCGGAGAGGAGAATATCGCGCAGGCGGATCATGGATTTTTCCACTTTATCGAGCATCTCAAGGATTTTTCTTCTCTTGTCGTCATCAATATCGCGGCGTGAGCCCCCGATTGTTACCATTCCGTAGTTTACGCGGTTGCCCGAAATTTCCTCAAGCATATCCATAATAACCTCGCGCTCGTTCCACGTGTGCATAAAAAGGCTGTCGTGACCGATAAGATGAAGCGCGATACCGAGCCAGAGAAAATGTGAATGAAGACGCTCCAGCTCATTCATAATAACGCGGATATACTGACCGCGCTTGGGGACGTTCACCCCCGCAATATTCTCAAGCGCCATGGCATAGCTGAGCGCATGAGAGTGCGAGCAGATACCACAGACGCGTTCAACAAGAACTATTGTCTGGATAAAGTTTTTCTGCTGCGCAAGCTTTTCAATACCTCTGTGGTTGTAACCGATAAACACCTCAGCGTCGGTAATCTGCTCGCCGTCTGTGTAAAGACGTGCGTGAACAGGCTCCTCAAGCGCCGGATGGTACGGTCCGATAGGAACAATATAGCTCATGTGTTACTCCCCTTTCTTTCCGTGTGCCTTATCAATCAGCTCATCCATAGGTGTAACTATGATCTGTCCCTGACCGTCAAGCATATTGTCGGGCATAAAGAGACGCTTTGATGTGTCAAGTCCCTCGAACGTGACGTCCATAAGCTCGACAATCTCACGTTCTGCCCATTCCGCGCCAAGGTCGTAGATAGGTGCAATTGAGGGCAAAACACTCTCGCCGTCCACCGTGTAGGATTCAATGCCGCTTCCGACTTCATACTCGTATGAAATATTCGGCTTTCCTTCATCATTGATAAAGCCGTGAATCATTGCAAGAGCAACGCCGGCCGCGCGCATTCTTTCCGCAGTGGGAACTACCTCGTCCCTGGTGATTGAAATTTTCTTATATTCCTGCATTTTTCCACCTCACCCGTGAAATATTATTTTTGCACCCTATATTATAGCATATTTTCGGCGAAAAATAAAGTGCTGAAGCGCAAAAATTCCGCAAAATATGCGTTTTTGTTTGTTTATTTTTTCACATTCATATTAATCGTTGAAATTTTCTTTTGCCAAATTAAAAAAACTGAAATATTATACTTAAAATCATTGAAAAACAGACGCATATTTAGTATAATATATATATGAAGTAAATTATCTAATTCCGGGACCTATCGGCGCACTTTCGTCCTACAGAAAGGAAGTTATTTTTATGAGCATTGCAGATAAGCTTTTTATCCAAAATTGCAAAGATATCCTTGAAAACGGGGTGTGGGACACGGACTATGACGTGCGCCCGCGCTGGGAGGACGGAACACCGGCGCATACCGTAAAAAAATTCGGTGTGGTAAACCGGTATGACCTCTCACAAGAATTCCCCGCTCTTACCATACGCCGGACCGCACTTAAATCCTCGGTTGACGAGCTTCTGTGGATATGGCAGAAAAAGTCAAACAAAATTTCCGAGCTTAAGAGCCGCATATGGGATTCATGGGCAGATGAGAACGGTACTATCGGCAAAGCTTATGGCTATCAGCTGGGAAAACAGCACCGCTATCGAGAGGGAATGTTTGATCAGGTTGACCGCGTGCTTTTCGATTTGAAAAACAATCCGACAAGCCGCAGAATAATGACCAACATTTATAACCACGATGATCTTTGTGATATGCAGCTTTACCCTTGCGCGTACAGCATGACGTTCAATGTAAGCGGCAACAAGCTCAACGCAATACTTAACCAGCGCTCACAGGATATGCTTACGGCAAACGGCTGGAACACCTGCCAGTATGCAGTCCTCGTTCATATGCTGGCACACGTCAGCGGTCTTGAAGTCGGCGAGCTTGTCCACGTTATCGCGGATGCACATATATATGACCGCCACATCCCTCTTGTGGAAAAACTTTTAGAGTGTGAAACCTACGACGCACCTACGTTTGTTATGAACAAAGAAAAAACCGATTTTTACGACTTTACCGTTGATGATTTCCGCCTTGAAAATTACAGATACAGCGACTTTAACTTTAAAATTCCGGTTGCAATATAAAATTGCTGATATTTTTTACATATCGCGAATATATATTTGTAATACAGGAAAAATAACAGGGAGGAATTTACGTGAACATCATTGCATCAGCAGACATCGGATGGGGTATCGGCCGCGAAGGCGAGCTTCTTTATCACATTCCGGAGGATATGCGATACTTCAAAGAAATGACAATGGGTAAAACAGTTATTATGGGGCGTGCAACGCTTTTATCCCTTCCCGGCGGCAGGCCGCTTCCGAAGCGCAGGAACATCATCTTATCAACGACGCTCACCCAAGTAGAGGGCGCCAAGGTCTGCAAAACTCCGTCAGAAATCGCAGAGCTTTTAAAGAATGAAAAGAGCGAGGATATATTCGTTATAGGGGGAGAAAGCGTTTACCGTGATATGCTTCCGTTCTGCGACACTGCATACATAACGCGTGTTGAAGCATTGTCAGAGGCTGACCGCCATCTTGTAAACCTCGACGAGTCCTGCGACTGGGAAATCGTCCGCCGTTCACCGATGTATGCGCACAACGGCGTGTGCTTTAAATTTGTAACATATAAAAGAAAGTAAAAACATTATCACATAGAATTCGGAGGACATCAGATGTTTATTACCAATGACATTAAGTACGTGGGCGTAAATGACCGCGAAATTGACTTGTTTGAAGGACAGTATACCGTTCCCAACGGTATGTCTTATAATTCATACGTCATTCTCGACGAGAAAATTGCCGTGCTGGACACGGTTGACGTGCGCTTTACTCACGCCTGGCTTGACAATATTCAGAACACGCTCGATGGCAGAGCACCGGATTATCTTATAATCCAGCATATGGAGCCAGACCACTCGGCAAACATAGTCAATTTCATAAACGCGTACCCCGATGTGAAAATTGTTTCATCGGCAAAATCCTTTACCATGATGAAGCAGTTTTTTGGCAAAGATTTTTCCGACAGACAGGTAATTGTCGGCGAGGGAGATACATTAAACCTCGGAGCGCACACTCTGACCTTTGTTTCTGCACCTATGGTACATTGGCCTGAGGTCATCGTGACCTATGACAGCCTCAACAAAGTTCTTTTCTCCGCAGACGGCTTCGGCAAATTCGGTGCACTTGACACAGACGAGGACTGGGCATGCGAGGCTCGCCGTTATTACATTGGTATTGTTGGGAAATACGGTGTGCAGGTTCAGAATCTTCTCAAAAAAGCGGCAGCTCTTGACATTGAAAAAATATGTCCGCTTCACGGACCCGTGCTTTCGGAAAACCTCGGTTACTATATAAATCTTTATAACACCTGGTCAAGCTATCAACCGGAGGAAGAGGGTATTGTAATCGCTTACACTTCGGTTTACGGCAACACGAAAAAGGCTGTTATGAAGCTTGCGGACAAGCTTCGCGCAAAGGGTTGTCCAAAGGTGGTTATAAACGACCTTGCAAGATGCGATATGGCAGAAGCCGTTGAGGATGCTTTCCGCTACAGTAAAATCGTTTTTGCTACAACAACATACAACGCGGAGATTTTCCCGTTTATGCGCGAATTTATAAACCACCTTACGGAGCGCGGCTTTAAGAACAGAACAGTTGCTTTTGTTGAAAACGGAAGCTGGGCACCGCTTGCTGCAAAGGTTATGCGCGACATGCTTTCAAAATGCAAAAACCTTACCGAAGCAGAAACTACGGTCAAGATTATGTCTGCGCTGAACGATGAGAGCATGGCTCAGCTTGATGCGCTCTCCGATGAGCTTTGCCGCGAATACCTTGCACAGCAGGATTCCACAGCAAATAAGAATGACCTTACAGCGCTGTTTAATATCGGCTACGGTTTGTATGTTGTCACATCAAACGACGGCAAGCGCGACAACGGGCTTATCGTAAACACCGTAACGCAGGTAACAAGCGTTCCGAACAGAATCGCCGTTACAATAAACAAGGACAACTATTCACACCACATCATAAAGAACTCCGGCAAGATGAATATAAACTGCCTTTCCGTCGATGCCCCATTTGAGGTTTTTGAGCGTTTCGGATTCCAAAGCGGCAGAAATACCAACAAGTTTATCGGCTACGATGTTCTCCGTTCGGACAACGGTCTGGTCTTCCTTACGCGCTTTATAAATTCGTTCATGTCGCTTAATGTTGAACAGTACATTGACCTTGATACACACGGAATGTTTATTTGCAGCATTTCAGAGGCGCGCGTAATTTCTGACCGTGAAACGATGACATATTCGTATTACTACGAAAACGTCAAGCCAAAGCCTGAAACCGAGGGCAAAAAAGGGTATGTCTGCAAAATCTGCGGATTTGTGTATGAGGGCACGAAGCTTCCCGATGATTTTGTCTGCCCGCTTTGCAAGCATCCGGCATCTGATTTTGAAGAGATAAAGTAAAAATTTCAGGAGGATTTGTTATGAAGTATGTATGTGACGTATGCGGATGGGTATACGACGAGGAAACAGGCGATGAAGAGCTTGGATTTGCCCCCGGAACAAAGTTTTCTGAGCTTCCGGATGATTTTGAATGCCCTCTTTGCTTTGTAGGTAAGGAGAGCTTCAGCCCCGAAGAATAAAAACCCAGGTGATGTAAAAACAACGTTTTTGCATCGCCTGATATACATAAGGAGATATCATTATGACTATGGTGTTGCTCACGGCTGTGGGTGTCGGCGGTGCCACCGTATTTGGTTCGCTCGTTGGCTTTGCATTCAAAAAAATATCCACAAAATTTTCCGACATTATTCTCTCCTTCGCGGCAGGCGTTATGCTTGCGGCAGCAGTTCTCGGTCTTGTTCTTCCATCACTTGAGTTTGGTGGAAAATACAGTCTTTTCATAACCATTGCAGGAATATTTGCAGGTGCGCTGTGCTTAAATCTCATAGACAAGCTTGTTCCTCATCTTCACCGACTTGCAGGTGCTGACCGCGAAGATCACAACAACGCAAATTTAAACCGCGTTCTTCTCTTTGTCGCAGCAATCGCGATTCACAACTTTCCGGAGGGAATCGCGGCGGGTGTCGGTTTTGGTTCGGGTGACACATCTCAGGCACTGATTATTGCCGGTGGAATTGCCTTGCAGAACATTCCTGAGGGTATGGTTATAATCGGCCCTATGCTCGCCGCAGGAATCCCTTCAGGCAGGACATTCTTCTGTGCATTTGTGACCGGACTTGTAGAGGTCCTGGGTACATTTATGGGATATTTTTCCGTAAGCCTTTCCTCCGCAGTCCTTCCTTTTGCGCTTGCATTTGCAGGCGGAACTATGCTTTATGTAATAAGCGATGAAATGATCCCCGAAACTCATGCGCACGGCAACGAGCGCGGAGCAACATATGCCCTGCTCGTCGGTTTTTGCGTAATGCTTATAACCGATGTACTTTTAGGATAGGAAGTGTTTTTTATGATTAGCGAGAAAAAATCACAAGTTGTATGTACCGTTTCTACAGAAGAAGTCGCACGCGTTAAAGGGCTTGGTTTTTTGCGCGACAAGACAACGCCGGATTGTTTTAACGCACGCGTAATCACCCGCAACGGGAAAATTACGTCAAAGGAAATGCAGACAATAGCATCCGCCGCAGAAAAGTTCGGGAGCGGTGAAGTCGCAATGACCTCCCGACTTACAGTTGAAATCCAGCGCGTTCCCTTTGACAACATCGCGCCGTTGTGTACATATCTTGAAGAAAACGGACTCGAAACCGGCGGCACAGGTCCGAAGGTGCGTCCCGTGGTTTCCTGCAAAGGCACAACGTGCCAGTTCGGACTTATCAATACCTTTGCCCTCTCTGAAGAAACACACATGCGTTTTTATTAGGGTTATCACGATGTTAAGCTTCCGCACAAGTTCAAAATTGCTATTGGCGGATGCCCGAACAATTGCGTAAAACCCGATATCAACGACCTTGGCATCATCGGCGCACGCGTACCGGTTGTAAATTATGACAAATGCCGAGGATGCAAAAAATGTGCTGTTGAAGCTGCGTGTCCAATGAAAGCGGCAACGCTTTCCGGCGAAAAAATAGAAAAGAACGATAACATCTGCAACAGTTGCGGACGTTGTATAGGAAAATGTCCGTTTGGTGCATTTGAAGAGTATATAAACGGTGCAAGAATTTACATTGGCGGACGCTGGGGTAAGAAAACGGCGCGAGGACGCGCACTTTCAAAGCTCTTTATAGACAAAGCTGATCTTCTTGATACGGTGGAGCGCACAATCTGCTTCTTCCGCGATGAAGGAATACCGGGTGAGCGCTTCGCCGATACAATAGAGCGACTTGGCTTTGAATATGCCGAGAAGAAAATTTTAAATCCTTAAATAACAATCCTTGTAAGTAGCACACACACCTCAGAGGTAAATTACTCTGCGGTGTGTGTATATATTATTCTTTTTTAGCTTTCGAATACAACGTTACCGTTTACCATTGTGAGAGAAACGTCGATGTTGTCAGCGAAAACGATGATATCTGCATATGCTCCCTCACGGATTACCCCGCGATCGCGCAGGTTTGCCATATGCGCCGGGTTTGCCGTTATAAAACTCATATATCATTCACCTTTTTACAAAGATTTTACATATATGATAGAGCAATTCCTAAAAAAGCAACAGTTATTTTGGGCTGCGCATACAAAAAATTCCCGGTTGACATAATGGTTACAATATGTTACAATATATGTAATTGTTTTGTAATTAGGAGTAATTTTTGCATGAGGAAAATTTTTATTGGTGCCGTTTTGGCACTGTGCCTTTTCTGCGGATTTGCAAGTGCCTCTGCTGCGAATGTCCCGACAGAAGCTGAGGCATATCAGAAAATTGTGGCTATGAAAAGCCAATATCCCGAGGGGAAAACCTGGACCAACGCAACCCGCTATAACTGGAAGGGCGGCTCTTACGGTGCCGGCGGATGCATGGGCTTTGCGTTTCTTATGTCGGATTCGGCATTCGGAACTCTTCCGGCACGTGACATTTATCCGTCATCCGGAAATCCGATAACAATTTCAATGCTCCGCGTGGGCGACATTCTCCGTCTGCCCGGTCACAGCGTTGTTGTTCTCGAAAAGCATGCAGACCACATTATTATCACAGAGGGTAACTACCAGCGCAAGGTTCACTGGGGACGCAAAATAACGGCTGCGCAGGTTAAAAAAGCAAATTATTACACAACCCGTTATCCGGTCGGTTATACCGAGGCGGCTTCTGTGGCAAAGACCGCACCTTCAGTTAAGGAACCCGAAAAGATTTCCGTAACTGTAAACGGTGTTACATATCAGATTGTTGATATCGCGTCCCACTGGGCGCGTGAGCATATCAAGGCCTGCCTTACAAGCTCACTTCTCTCTGTAAGCGGAGATGCGTCATATGCATACTTTATGCCGAATGCAAGCGCAACCCGCGCGCAGGTCGTTACGGCGCTCTACCGCGCAAAGGGCTCACCCAAGCCGGCATATTCAAGCTCGTTTGCTGACGTTCCACAGGATTGCTACTATGCCGATGCTGTTTCATGGGCATCACAGAACGGCATTGTAACGGGCGTTACAGACACATCCTTTGCTCCCGATGCCGAGGTTACTCGTGAACAGCTCGCGGTTATAATGTACCGCTTTGCAAACGGCACGGAAACCGAAGGCGACCTCTCTGTATATGCAGACCGCGGTAATATTTCTACATTTGCTGAAAATGCCGTGCTGTGGGCAGTAAAAAACAACATAATTTCCGGCAAGAACGGACTTCTCCTGCCACAGGGAAAAACCTCGCGCGCAGAGTTTGCAACTATGATTGTACGATTCTCGCTGTCTCTTGCCAAGGCATAAAAAGAAATATTATGGGAGCTGCAAAAACAGCTCCCATTTTTTATTCAATCTTATGGCAATACATTCTTAAGGTAGTGACCGGTGTATGATTCTTTCACCTTCGCCACCTCTTCCGGGGTTCCGGTTGCGATAACCTCACCGCCGCCGTCGCCGCCCTCGGGACCGAG
>JAZQSB010000137.1:0-1597 GCA_045629885.1 Eubacteriales bacterium
GCTGGTTATATTCCTCACGCATTGCTTCTATATCGCGATCGCCGTTGTTAAGTGCCTCAACTGCAGCAAACTGAGCCATAGTGGGCGCAGACATTATTCCATACTGGTGAATACGAGTCATAACCGCTGCGATTTCACGAGGACAGCAGGCATAGCCAAGACGCCATCCGGTCATAGCATAGGATTTTGAAAAACCGTTTACAACAATGGTGCGCTCACGCATGCCGTCAATCGACGCAATTGAAACGTGCTTTTCTCCATACGTAAGCTCTGAGTATATTTCATCGGAAATCACCATAAGATCGTGCTTTATGATAACTTTTGCAAGAGCTTCAAGCTCATGTTTTTCAAGAATTGCACCCGTCGGGTTGTTTGGATACGGAAGAACAAGCAGCTTGCTCTTCGGAGTTACCACAGCCTCAAGCTTTTCCGGAGTCAGCTTGAAATCATCCTCAGCTATCGTTGCAACATGAACCGGAACACCGCTTGCAAGCGACGCAATAGGTCCATAGCACACAAACGAAGGCTCCGGCACGATAACCTCGTCACCCGGATTTATAAGAGCGCGCATTGCAAGGTCAATAGCCTCGCTTCCTCCAACGGTAACAACAACCTCATCCTTGGGATCATACGAAAGTGAAAAAGAGCGCTGCATATAATCCGTAACCGCACGGCGAAGCTCCATTGTTCCTGCGTTGGGAGTATAGTATGTATACCCTTTTTCAAGAGAAGCTATGCCCGCATCGCGGATATGCCACGGCGTGACGAAATCCGGCTCACCTATTCCAAGCGAGATAACATCACTTCCCGATATCAAATCAAAATATTTTCTTATTCCCGAAGGTTTTATACTGCTTGCACGGGATGACAGTTTTGAATTGTAGTCCATAATACATTTCCTCCGGGATGATTAAAACGCATATCCGCGTTCCTGATTTTTTTCTGTGTTCGTGTACATAACACCCTTATCCTTGAACTTTTTGAGCACAAAGTGCGTTGCTGTGCTTGTAACATATTCAAGCGGTGCAATTTTATCCGAAACAAAGCCCGCAACCTCGCGCAGAGTTTTACCGTGAATTGTAACGGCAATATCATATGCACCCGACATAAGATATACGCTCTCAACCTCTTCATACTGGCTCATACGCTCAGCAATTCTCTCAAAGCCCTGCCCGCGCTGAGGAACAACCTTTATCTCGATAAGTGCCGTAACGCCCTCATCGCCAACCTTATCCCAGTCGATAAGAGTCTTGTATCCTGCAATAATGTCCTTCTCCTCATATTCCTCAATAGCGGCAGCAACGTCCTCAACCTTCATTTCAAGCGATGATGCAATCTGCTCCGCAGACATTTTCGCATCTTTTTCAAGCAATTCCAAAATAGCATTTTTCAAAGCACTCTCTCCTTTTTTTACTATAATATGTCTATTATACTAAATTTAACTTTTTGATGCAATATATTTTTTATTTTTTCCAAGCCTTGCAAAATATGCGAATTTGGTATACAATAAAGATACAACTTTTTCGGAGGTTTTATGACAAATGAAAAAATTAACCGTTAACAAAAATGATGCCGGACAAAGACTTGACAAATTTCT
>JAZQSB010000138.1:0-3798 GCA_045629885.1 Eubacteriales bacterium
CGGTGCGCCTTTTTAAAGGCGACTATAACCAGATGACCGTTTACAGCGAAAATCCGCTCGAGATTGCGCTTGATTTTAAAAAACGCGGTGCAACGCACATCCATATTGTTGACCTTGAGGGGGCAAAAAGCGGTGAAACTCCGAATTTTGACGTTATCCGCGCTATAAAAAACGAAGTCGGGCTCTTCACGGAGGTCGGTGGCGGGATTCGCTCGATTGAGGTTATCGATAAATACATATGTGCAGGTATTGACCGCGTTATCCTGGGAACGGCCGCAATACGCGACTTTGAATTCACAAAGGCGGCGGTAAAGGCTTACGGAAACAAAATCGCAGTTGGTTTAGACCTGAAGGACGGCTATGCCGCAGTTTCCGGCTGGACTGAAAAAAGCGGGCTTACAGCTGATGAGGTTCTTTCCAAAATGCAGGATATCGGCGTTACTACCGTAATCTGCACGGATATTTCAAAAGACGGTGCGATGAAGGGTACAAACGTTTCTCTGTATAAAGAGCTTGGCGAAAAGTTTGATGTTGATTTCATCGCATCCGGCGGTGTAAGCTCTATTGACGATGTTCGTGCGCTGCGCGAACTTGAACTTTACGGTGCAATAGTTGGCAAGGCATACTACACCGGCGCGATTGATATAGCCGAGGCGATAGGAGTGGCAAAATGATAACAAAGAGAATTATCCCGTGCCTTGACGTGCGCGACGGCAGAGTTGTCAAGGGCGTGAACTTCAAAGGTCTTGCCGATGTATCAAGCCCCGTTGAGCTTTCAAAATACTACAGCGAAAATGGCGCAGACGAGCTTGTGTTCTACGATATCACGGCATCTGCCGAAGGACGGCGGCTCTTTACCGATATCCTCACCGAAACCGCAAAATCTGTATTCATTCCGCTCACCGTCGGCGGCGGCATAAACACAACAGAGGATTTCGACCGTGTTCTCAAATGTGGTGCGGACAAGGTCTCAGTAAACTCGGGTGCGATAAGAAACCCGAACCTCATTTACGAGGCAGCAAAGCTTTACGGTGACCAGTGTGTTGTTCTCTCGGCAGACGTAAAGCGAGTTGACGGTGTTTTCCGCGTTTTTGCCAAGGGCGGACGCGAGGATACGGGAATGGAAGCCATTTCGTGGATAAAAAAGTGCGTTGACCTCGGCGCAGGTGAGGTTGTTGTAAACTCAATTGACACTGATGGCGTAAAAGGCGGCTTTGACCTTGAGATGCTCGAAGCTGTATGCAATGCCGTAAATGTTCCGGTCATCGCGTCAGGCGGTGCAGGCAGCATAAACGATTTTATCACGCTGTTTAACACGCTTCCGCGCGTTGATGCAGGACTTGCCGCATCAATCTTCCATTTTGGTGAGGTTGCGATAAACGACTTAAAGCGCGAAATGAAGCACGGCGGCATCCCGACGAGAATATAGCAACAAACATTTTAGCTGGAAAGGATATCTGATATTTCACACCTCCGGAGGCGGTGAGAAATATCAGCAACTTACATTCAACGGAAAAGCAAAAAAGGAGTTTTTTATAATGATAAACATTGATGAGCTTAAGTTTGACGAGCGCGGTCTTATACCCGCAATAGTTGTTGATTCAATCAGCAAAAAGGTTCTCACGCTTGCATATATGAATCGGGAGAGCCTTGAAGTTTCAATTAAAGAGGAAAAAACCTGCTTCTGGAGCCGTTCACGCGGCGAGCTGTGGCGCAAGGGCGAAACGAGCGGAAACTACCAGCACATCGTTTCCATCACTGCAGACTGTGACAACGACGCGCTGGTTGTAGTGGTAGAGCCGGATGGTCCCGCATGCCACAAGGGAACCTTCTCCTGCTTTGAAAATCCCGTCTGGGAAAGCGAGGAAAGGCACGAATTTTCTCTCCAGAGCCTTATGGATATGCTTATTGGTCGTAAAATAGAGAAAAAAGAGGGTTCATATACAACCTACCTCTTTGAAAAAGGGATCGACAAAATCCTCAAAAAAGTCGGCGAGGAAAGTACGGAGGTCATTATCGCAGGCAAAGCAAACGACAATGCAGAAACAGTCTATGAAATTGCAGACCTTGCGTACCACGTTATGGTGCTTATGGTTGAAATGGGAATAAGTCTCGAAGACATCCACCGCGAGCTTGCTTCGCGCCACGTTATCGACCACAAGGTCAAGCAGGAGAAAATGACAAAGTAAGAACCCCACCCAACAACGCAATCAAAGATTGCTGTTGGGTTCCAGGGAATCTTATTGTGTTCCACAATAAAAAATTAAAACTTTTTCGATTTTCCACTTTACAACGGTAAAGTGATGTGTTATAATATACTCACGCTTAAGCCAATGGGATACGAACACCTTAAGGCTTAAAGAGCAATATTAAAATGTAATCATTTTTAGGAGGCAATTACAATGAAAAGAATTTTAGCTCTTATCCTCGCGGCAATGATGCTTGCATGCTTGTTTGCAGGCTGTGCAAACGATGCAAACCTTGACGACAGCAACACCTTCTCCGACGGCGGCGACGCAACCGCTACAAGCGATGCAGACTACATCATGAACAACGGCAAGATGATCATCGGTATGACCCTTTTCGCTCCGATGAACTACTACGACAACACAACAAACGAGCTTATCGGCTTTGAAACAGAATTCGGTAAGGCAGTTTGCGAGAAGATCGGTGTTACACCTGAGTTCGTTGAAATCAACTGGGACAGCAAGGAAATCGAGCTTAACGCAAAGAACATTGACTGCATCTGGAACGGTATGACAATCACCGACGAGCGCAAGGCAAATATGGAGATTTCCGATCCGTACATGCAGAACCGTCAGGTTATGGTTGTTAAGAAAGAAAACCTTGAGAAGTTCTCTGAAGGCGTTATCGGTGCCGCTGTTGTTGCAGAGGCTGGTTCTGCAGGTGAAGAGCTTGCAACAGGCGATGACTTCTTCAAGGACAGCGCTTTCACACCGGTTGACTCCATGGCTAAGGCTCTTATGGACGTTGCAGCAGGCACAAGCGACGTTGCAATTGTTGACTATGTAACAAGCATCGGTTCCATCGGTGCTGGCACTGATTTTGAAGACCTCGTTGCAATCGAAGAGCGTGAGTTTGCTCCGGAGCAGTACGGTATCGCATTCCGCAAGGGCTCCGATATGGCAACTATGGTAAACAACACAATCGACGAACTTATCGCAGACGGCACTCTTGATGCTATCGCAGCTAAGTATAAGCTCCAGAACCTTCTTATCAAGGAATAATTAAAGGCGGAATTTAATATGTCAACTTTTGAAGTTGCCTTTCGCTCTCTTACCGAAGGCTTCGGGCTTAACTGCGTAATCTTTGCGGTAACATTGCTCTCGGCAATTCCGCTCGGTCTGATTATCGCGTTTGGCTCTATGTCAAAATGGCGTCCCTTCCGGTTTCTTGAGCGAAGCAAAAAGAGATTATTGCATGCGATTTCAAAATTTGCACCTATCCGCTGGCTGACACGTACATTTGTTTGGATCATCAGGGGTACGCCCCTGATGCTCCAAATTTTTGTCGTATTATACGCACCGGGTCTTTTGTGGGATATGCCAATGCGTTCACGTATGACAGCGGTGCTTGTTGCATTCGGAATTAACTATGCGGCATACTTCTCGGAGATTTACCGCGGCGGTATTGAAGCGATTCCGAAAGGCCAGTATGAAGCATGCCAGGTGCTTGGAATGACAAAATCGCAGACGTTTTTCAAGGTTGTTCTCCCGCAGGTGGTAAAGCGTATAATTCCGCCTATGGGCAATGAGATTATAACTCTTGTAAAGGACA
>JAZQSB010000139.1:0-2098 GCA_045629885.1 Eubacteriales bacterium
CAAAGTGCTTTATTGTAAGCTCAAAGCGAACCTGGTCGTTACCCTTACCGGTGCAGCCATGTCACATAGCATCTGCGCCTTCCTTGAGTGCAATTTCAACAAGACCCTTTGCGATGCACGGACGTGCATGGCTTGTGCCGAGAAGATATTCTTCGTAAATTGCGCCCGCCTTCATTGTTGGGATGATGTATTCATCCACATATTCATCTGTCTGATCAAGAACATAGAGCTTGGAAGCTCCTGTCTTGAGTGCCTTTTCTTCAAGCCCCTCAAGCTCGTCTGCCTGTCCTACGTTGCCGGAAACAGCAACAACCTCACAGTTGTTGTAGTTTTCCTTAAGCCACGGAATAATGATAGATGTGTCAAGTCCGCCAGAATAGGCAAGGACAACCTTTTTGATTTTGGATTTATCCATTTCAATTTACCTCCGTAAATATTTATTCAAGTTAATGTGAATATTATACAGTTAATATTGAGTTTTGTCAATACATAGCTGAATATTTATTTATTTTTGTTTAAACGACCGAAGGGCATACACTCTTCGGTCGAATAAAAAGCAAATATATATAGGTGATTACTTCGCCTGGAGAAGGTGAACGGCAAAGCCGCCAAACTCCTGCTTGAGGTATGCTGCAACGCCCGGCTTTACCGACTCTGCATCAATTTCAAAGCCGATTCTCTCAAGGTAGGCCATTGCACGGTCGATGTTGTTTGTCTTGATAGCGATATGACCGTTCTTGCCCTTGCCGCCGTTCTTGTTAGCCTCAACGCCTGTGCCTGCGAAGACAGAGCTGTTGCCATTCTTTACAGCAAAGCCGAATGCAGCAGAGAAGAGGTTTGCAACTGCGAGAGCATCAGCCTCAGACTCTGTGTTGATTCCGATGTGAGCAAGCTCAAATCCGAGAACCTTCTGAACAGCAGCCTTTGTCATAGCTGTGATTTCGTCAAACTTGCCTTCCTTGATAAGAGCATCCTTGACCATCCAGCTTCCGCCGCATGCAAGAATCTTGTTGAATGCAAGATACTCGTTGATGTTCTTTTCGCTGATTCCGCCTGTCGGCATGAACTTGATGCCACCGTACGGTGCGCTCATAGCCTTGATAGCGTTAAGACCGCCACATGCTTCTGCCGGGAAGAACTTAACAACGTCAAGACCAAGCTCGATTGCAGCTTCAATGTCGGACGGATTGCTGCAGCCCGGAGTAATCGGGATGTTCTTGGATACGCAGTAGCTTACAATCTTCGGGTTGAGACCCGGGGAAACGATAAACTTTGCGCCTGCTGCAACAGCCTTGTCAACCTGCTCAGTTGTGAGAACTGTGCCTGCACCGATAAGCATTTCCGGATACGCCTTTGCCATAACGCGGATAGCTTCCTCAGCAGCTGCTGTACGGAAAGTGATTTCTGCGAGCGGGAGACCGCCGTCAATAAGAGCCTTTCCAAGCGGAAGCGCATCTTCAACATTGTCGATCTTAACGACCGGCACGACGCCGTAAGCGCCTATTTGTTTTAATACTTCGTTCATGGTGTTTGACCTCCTGAATTTTAAAATGCATATGTATATATGCCAAAATTATCTATTATAAAGTATACTACGTTTTTCCACACTTTGCAAGGGTATATTCACAATAAATTAATAAAAAATATTTATAAAAAGTTGAATATCATTGTCGAATATGCTAATATATATAGGTAATTTGCAAAAAGGGCAGGAAATATTCTATGAAAAAAAGAGTCATATTTTGGGTTGTTGTGGCATTTATGTTTATTGCGGGGATTGCCTGCTTTGCCGCAACGCAGATGCTCAACAGTATTGACCGCGGTGAGATACAGCTGAATGAAGAAAATCTTGATACTCACGAAGGTCTTTCCAACGAGGTTATAAATATCGCAGTATTTGGCGTGGACAGCAGAACTGATGAAGTTGCCGGTCGCTCCGATGCTATGATGATAGTTTCCGTCGATATGAAACATGATAAGATAAAAGCAGTGTCGCTGATGCGTGACAGCCTTGTGAATATACAGGGATATGGCAAATATAAGCTTAACGGTGCATATGCGCGTGGCGGTGTTGAGCTTGCGATAAAGACGATAAATC
>JAZQSB010000140.1:0-12379 GCA_045629885.1 Eubacteriales bacterium
GGAGATCGCAGAGGCAGAGGCAGAGGGCGTAAAGATTATGTACCTCGTTGCACCGACTGAAATCGTCTCTAAGAACGGCAAGGTTTCCGCTATCAAGATGACAACTCAGGTTCTCGGTGAGTCCGATGCAAGCGGTCGCCGCAGCCCTGAAGCTGTTTGCGGTGCGGAGTTCACACTTAAGTGCGACACCGTTGTTGCTGCTATCGGTCAGGTTCCGTGCACATGCGCAACAGAGGGTCTCAAGACAACAAGAAGCGGCATGATCAAGGTTGACGAGTGCAACTCTGTTGACGGATTCTTCTATGCCGGCGGTGATGCTGTTGAGGTTCGCAACATCATCTCTGCTGTTGCTGATGGTCGCCGTGCTGCTTATTGTATGGATTTCGACCTCTCCGGCGGCAACCCGACAATTGAGGTTGTTAACATTGCAAACACGGTTGATCCGTACGCAGTTCTCCGTCGTAACCCGTACTTCACAGATAACGCTGCTGTTGACCTCGATACAAAGGCAGGTGCAGAGCGCGTGAAGAGCTTTGATACATTCCGCCGTGTAATGACAGAGGACGAAGCTGTTAAGGAAGCCTCCCGCTGCTTGAAGTGCGGATGCGGTGAAGGCTGCCAGCTCTGTAAGACAATATGCACAGACTTTGCTGTTGATGTTGTCGCTGACGACACAATGCAAATCAATAAGGATAAGTGCGTTGCTTGCGGAATGTGCTACAACCGTTGCCCGAACGGAAATATCGAGATGATCGACCTCGGTATCAAGGCATAATTAAAGATTCAGATAACCTTTCGCGTGCGCCCTTTTATAAGGTGCGCACGCGATGCGGTATATAATTGAGGTAATTGATTATGAAACTTTACATAAATGGCGAATTTCACGCGATGGACTCTTCTCTCCGCGTTTTTTCCGCTCTTCTCGAGGATCACGGAAAAATAGCCGATGCGGGAGATAGCGAAGCTTTAGTGAAAAAATATCCGGATGCAGAGGTGATTGACCTCGGCGGAAAGTGCGTTATCCCGGGAATTATCGACTCCCACGTTCATATTTTCAGCGCAGCGTACAGCGAAATGAAAACCATTCTTCCTGCACCGTTGAGCAATAAAGACCTTTTTGCAGACCTTTCGGAAAGAGTTAAGAATTCAAAGCCGGGTGAATGGATAATCTATAAAAACGCATATCCTCTGCGCCTTGACGAGCTTCGTTATCCATCGCTCTCAGAGCTTGATGCCATAGCACCGGATAATCCTGTCATCGTAAACGGCCATTACTCTGCGCAGGTAAACAGTGCAGCACTTCGGATAGTAGAGCTTGATAAGCTCAACCCCGGTGCGAGTGCAATGTATGACGAAAACGGAAACCCAACGGGCGTTCTTGCCGGCGCAAAGCCGTATCTTAACCAGTTCTTCTGTAACGATGAGGGGAATCCGGATGATGCACTTGTTCATCTGATGCAGGAATACAACAAGTGCGGAATGACAAGTGTTGTAGATGCGATGTGTTCGCCTGATGATATCAGACGCATGACCCGCATTTATAAGGATGGCAAGCAGACTGTGCGCGTACGCTACACCGTGGCCGCATCAGATTCTATCTGTGAAGAAGCGAAAGGCATTGATACAGGAAATCCGGATTTTGGTCGTCTTCACTTTGCAAAGGATTTTCTTGACGGAGGTTTCCTTACGGCTACTTCCTTTATGGAATATCCGTATCACAATATGAAAGAAATTTTCGGCATAGAGACCGATGGGGAAGATAACTGCGGCATGATTTTCCTTACAAAGGAGCAGCTTGCAGATAAAATCCGCCTTGCGAGAAAATACGGACTCCAGTACGGCGCACACTGCGTCGGAAGCGGAGCAAGCCGACGGCTTCTTGATGCGTACAGAATTGTACACGGAGAGGACGCCATAAATGGTGAACGCCACAGCCTTATTCATGCAGACTTTATGGACGATGCTGCAATTTCAGATGCAAATGAAATGGGCATCTCCGTCCTTTTCCAGCCGGCATGGCATTATATGGACGCGCACAGAGTTGAGCTTTTCCTTCATCCCAAAGAGGTGGAGCGCTTTATGAAATATACCACTATTCTTAAGGCGAATCTTGCTGCAGCGGGAAGTGACCATATGGTAAAGCACGATCCGAATGAATCTGTAAATCCGTATAACCCGTTTACCGGTATGTACAATATGTCAACCTGCCGCGCACGTGACGGCAAGGTATATGGTGCAGAAGCAGCAGTAAGCCGTGATGATGCGCTTGCTTCTTACACCCGTGAGGCTGCACGCGTCTGCTTTGATGAGGAATGTCTCGGAACGCTTGAGGTAGGAAAGTTTGCAGACTTTGCAGTGCTTGACAAAAACTACTTCACCTGCCCCGATGAGGAAATCCCGGGTATACGCGCAGAAATGACCGTAGTAAATGGAAGGCGCGTACTGTAATAAAATTGTAAATATCAATGAAGAAACACGCAAAAAGGGTTTGTAGCAAAATGCATTTCGCTACAAACCCTTTAGGTATTTAGAAAATAGTACAGAATTAAGTGCATTCACTGGTTTTATCTATAAAACTGTCACTTTTGCACTTTGTGCGGTCGATACTGTTTTGCTACAGCCTCTTGGTGCTCGCGACTATTTATCTTTTTTATCTCCGCTAAATTTATATTCCGGCATTTCTGAGGCAAGCCGCAGGTACGGTGAATTAAAGGTCATTTCGAGATCGCGTTTAGTTTCATATTCTAAGTTGCAATTTTGGGAAACTTTAAGAAGATTCAGCAACGCGCCCTGATATTGATATGAAGCCTGACGATATAGGGTGATAAGTGTTTTCTCATCCTCAGAAAGTGTTGCGATTTCAATAGGCTTCCGAGGAGCAGGCTTTTTAAGCTGCTCGTGGGAACCGGAACCCCAACCGACAAGCTGTGTTGGAGTGATGCCGAAGATGTCGGAAAGTGCCTGTATTTTGTTCAGAGGGATATTGCGGATTATACCCTTTTCGTATTTATAAATGTTTTGCGCAGAGGTCTTGATTTTAGTTGCAAGCTCTTCCTGAGTTAAACCTGCCGCTTCTCTGTAGCGTTTTATTCTTTCGCCTGTTGTTTCCATTATATCACCCACTTTTACATGCTATATTGTAACATAGTTTTTAATGATTTGCAAGAAAAATAATAAATTTTGTCTTTTTGACTTGATAAGTTGCGAATAATGTGCTATTATATAACAGATATAAAAACAACGCAAGGGTGTGTCAGTCAGATGAGTGTTGGAAAAGTTAAAAAAGCAATTTCGGACAAAGGACTGCACTTTGAAGAAATAGCTTGTGAGCTTGGTTTGTCTGTGAGGACGCTGGATAAAAAGCTTAAAGAAAATGCAATAGGGGTAGTCGAAGCGGAGTATATTGCAGAAAAGCTTGGCATCAGGAATCCAGGTGAGCTTTTTTTTGACCCATAACTAACTTAGGAAGTTGCAAGAGGTGCGAGCGAGATGGTCAAGTACAAGGTGATAAAAGAACGGTTGATAAGCGAGGACGGCAGGAAATATACTGCATACGGAATAAAGGCAGTTAAAAACGGACGTGAGACCGAGCGGATTCCGGATATCGGATGTACATATTTTCCGGTGAAAAAGCTTTGTGTGCAGTGTAACAGGCTGAAGCTCAGTCCGGTGCACTTACGTGATGTTGCAGAAGATTTTGCGGCAAAAGTATGAAGTCGATATATACGGGGAGAGCGGGACTGCGCAGATAAGAAAGAGTCCCGCTTATTTTTATATAAAATTATATATCTTTTACCTCAAAGCTATTGACGAATAAGGAAAAATTTATTACAATATATATATTAAAGCAAAGGTGGTAAAAAAATGTATGATGTAGCATGCGTTGGCATCCTTGTTGCAGATGCAATATGCAAGGAGGTAAACAAGCTTCCCGAAAAGGGTAAGCTCGCTCTCATAGACAGTGTTAAGCTTTATAACGGCGGTTGTGCAATGAGTGCGGCTATCAATATGTCCGTTCTCGGTTCGAAAACGGCTATGGTCGGAAAAATAGGAAATGACGGATTTGGTATATACTTAAAATCTGTTCTCGTCGAAAAAGGTGTAAATATTGACGGTCTTGTTGTAGAGGACGGAGGAGATACTTCCGCATCAGTTGTTGTGGTTGATTCAAGCGGTGAGCGCTCGTTCCTTCACTGTAAAGGAACTAATGACACTTTCTGCTATGATGATGTAAACTTTGATGTTATTGAAAGGTCACGCATCGTGTTTGTTGCAGGATCAATGCTTATGAGCACATTTGACGGTGAGGACTGTGCCCGTATGCTGAAGCGTGCAAAGGAAATGGGCAAAACTACAGCTCTTGATACTGCGTGGGATGACAGCGGTCGCTGGATGAGCGTTCTGAGACCTGCACTTAAGTATGTTGATTATTTTATCCCCAGCATTGAGGAGGCTATTGAGCTTGCCGGGGGTGAAACTGACCACGACAAAATTGCAGACTTCTTTTTTGACTGCGGTGTAAAACACGTTGCAATAAAGGTCGGCAAAAAAGGGTGCTACTGCAGAGAAAGCAGAGATGCGAAGGGCGTTTATGTAGCTCCGTTTACTCGTGAAAATCCCGTCGATACGACGGGCGCCGGTGATTCATGGTGCTCGGGTTTCCTTCACGGTATTGCAATGGGCAAGACTATGGAAGAATCCTGCGTTATCGGAAATGCTGTCGGCGCACATATTATTATGGCTGTCGGCGCAACCACAGGCATTGTTCCTTATTCTGAAATCGAGAAATTCATAAAAGAAAACAGGAAGTAAACAGAAATGGTGATGAAGGTTGAAAAAAACCACAAGACGGCTAATTTAAAGCTCGTCAAACAGTCAAACCTGACTCTTGTTTTCAACTTGATAAATGAGAATCAGCCCGTATCGCGAGCCTCAATAGCTCACGCTACGGGCTTGAGTCCTACTACCGTTTCTTCGCTTGTGGATGAGCTTATCTTAGAAAATATGGTTGAAGAAACGGGAATGGGCAAGCTTTCCGGCAGCGGTAGAAAACCTATTTTGCTTGCGGTAAAGCGCGATGGCGGATGCGTGGTTGCAGTAGAGATACGTGACGGTGGGTTTAACCTGGAGATATTCAACCTTGAAGGCGCAAGCGTCCTGTATTGCAGCAGAGAGATAACCGATTACGGCAACATAGGAAACATTATCGCTGATGAGGTTTCGGAAAAGTGCCGTGAGTTTGGTCGCCTTCTCGGAATCTGTGTCGGTGTGCCCGGAGTTATTGACAAAAAGACGAAACGCGTTTTGTCAACGCTTATTCCAATTACCCGCGATAATGATTTTTTCGACGTTATCCGTGCGCGTTTTCCCGATATAAAGGTAAAGCTGGGTAACGAATCATCTTTCTGCGCGTACATTGAAAAAACGCAGAAAAAAGAAATACACAGCCTTGTATATATCGACATAAATATCGGTATTGGTGCGGGTATAATACTTGACGACAGAATTTTCACCGGTGCCTTTGGAAACGCGGGTGAGTTTGGGCATGTTTCCGTTGATATCAACGGTGAAAAGTGCAAATGCGGAAACTGCGGATGCCTTGAAAGACTTGCAAACGTTCCGGCAATATGTAAGGCTGCGGGGACATTAAAGCTCTCAGAAATCGATACGACGGATGAAAAGAACATTGCAAAGCTTCACGGCGTATGCAGATACATTGCGTCGGGAATAAATAACATAATAAATATGATAAACCCTGAAGCTGTTGTTATCGGCGGGGAAATCAGCTGTCTTGGCAAACCGTTTCTTGCAGAGATAAAAAAGGAACTTGCGCCGATAATGTTTGCCGCAGATATGGAGCGCTTTTCACTAGAGTTCTCCTCGGTTGACGGAAACCCCGTAACGCGTGGAGCTGGCAGGTATCTGCTTGACCGCATATTTGAAGACGGAGATTTTATTATAGAATAACAGGTGATGAAGTTGTCGATATTCGACCTTTTTAAGAAAATAGAAAGCGAAAGAAAGCCACCGCTCGGAAAGCCTGAATGGATTATTGCAGGTCTTGGCAATCCCGGCAAGGAATATGATATGTCGCGCCACAATACCGGTTTTATGGCCCTTGATACAATAGCGGGGAAAAACAAAACAGACATTCGTGAGCTTAAATTCAAAGGGCTCTGCGGGAAGGGCGAAATTGCGGGGCAAAGTGTTCTGTTGCTCAAACCCCAGACTTTTATGAATCTTTCCGGAGATGCAATCGTCTCTGCGGCGGCGTTTTATAAGATACCGATGGAACGGGTTATTGTGATATATGATGATATATCTCTTCCAGTCGGGAAAATTCGAGTCCGGGCAAAAGGGAGCGCCGGCGGGCATAATGGAATTAAAAATATAATTGAGCGTAGCGGTACAGATGTGTTTCCTCGCATAAAAATCGGTGTGGGACAACCAAAAGGTGAGGGGGAACTTGTCGGCTGGGTTCTCGGCTCTTTCTCAAAGGAAGAACAGACCGTTCTTGCTGATGCGATAGACCGCGCGAGCAAGGCGGCAGAAGAAATAATGAGCGGCGGATGTGCCGCTGCTGCCGGAAAGTATAATTAAGGCGGGGAAGGCTTTATGCTTGCTTTGACCGAATGTTTAAAACATAATAAGGATTTTTCTGCTCTTTTGCAGAAGCTTGAAGCCGGAGAATGCCCGATTGCAATCTCCGGCTTATCTGCCGTACACAAAGCACATATAATTTCTGCAGTACGCATGATAACGAAGAGACCCATTGTGTGCATATATGCCGACGAGCTTGATGCACGCCGTGCTGCACGCGACATATCCGTTATGTGTGGCGAGGAGGCACGTATTCTGCCGACACTTGAGAGATCGTTCCACGATGTGGATTCCGCATCTCACGAGTTTGAACACGAGAGAATAGCTGCGCTTAAAGCGCTTGCAGACGGAACGGCGGGAATAATGCTTGCACCTGTGTTTTCGCTTCTCCAGAGGACGGCACCTCCGTCTGAGGTGGCGGTGAAAAGCATTACGGTAAAGCTTGGAGAGGAGTGTTCGCAGGATGAGCTTATAAAAAAGCTTTCGTCTTACGGATATACAAGAACGGATACCGTAGAAAGCGAAGGGCAGTTCGCTGTCCGTGGCGGCATAGTTGATATTTTCTCTCCGGGTGCGGAGAATCCGGTGCGTATAGAGTTTTTCGGTGATGAAATTGACTCTATGGGATATTTTGAAACAGATACACAGCGCCGTATAGAAAATGCAAAGTCAGTGCGTTTGCTTCCGGCAGCAAGCCTTAGTGCAGATGCGTATTCTGCTCTTGGGAATATTCTAAAGGATGCACTTTCGCATGAGCAAAAGAGAAAGAAAAAGAATGAGAGGCTGATAAAAACTCTTGAAACGGATATAGAGCTTATCGAAAACGGACTTCCGATTCGTGCGCGTGACAGGTATTTCAATTTGATTTATCCGGAGCATCACTGCGCGCTAGACTATATTTCCAATGATACAATAATTTTTGTTGACGATTATTACCGCATCCGTGATGCCGCAGGGCGCGAGAGAAAGCGCGAGCTGGATGATATTAAAAGTCTTATTTTGGGAGGTATTCTTCTTCCGGAAGCAGATGCATTCTGCGAGGATTTTGAGCTTGTCAAAAAGTTTGTTAGCGAGCGGAAAAGTGTATTTTTAGAGGCTTTTGTACGCGCGGAATACGGAATCTCGCCGAAAGCCGTGCTGTCTATGATTGCAAGAACGCTTCCAAGCTATGGCGGAAATCTTGAGCTTGCGTGCTCTGAAATCTCTGAGCATCTTGCAGACGGTAACCGCGTTATGATACTTACGGGAAGCCGACGGAGCGCAGAGAATATGCAGGTTCTTTTGCGTGAACGTGATATCTCGGCAAGCCTTGATTTTATGCTTGCAGCTCTGCCTGAAAAACCGTGTGTTATAATCGGAGAGGGTGTGCTTTCCTCCGGCTTTTCATATCCGGGCGATGATTTTGTGCTGTTCACTGAAGGTCAGCTTATGCGCACGGCGGCAAAGCGCGGAAGAATAAAGCGCGATAAAAAGAACAGCCAGAAAATAAGCAATTACCGCGACCTCACTCCGGGTTGCCTTGTTGTTCATGACCTACACGGTATCGGAAGGTTTGCAGGGATTTCAAAAATAAAGACCGATGGTGTTGAAAAAGATTATATAAAGATAATGTATCTTGGCACAGATGCGCTCTATGTTCCCGTAACTCAGCTTGATATGGTATCAAAGTATATCGGTGGTGGGGAAGAAAACGGTGTAAGACTTTCAAAACTCGGCGGTGCAGAATGGCAGAAAGCAAAGCTGCGCGCAAAGGGCGCGGCAAAGGAGCTTGCCGAGGAGCTTATAAAGCTTTATGCAGCGCGTCAGGCACTTGAACGTGAACCGTTCCCGCCCGATAGCGACTGGCAAAAAGAGTTTGAAGAGAGCTTTGAGTTTGAGGATACTGATGACCAGCTTCGGTGCAGTGCGGAGATAAAGGGTGATATGCAACGTCGTTATCCTATGGATAGACTTCTTTGCGGAGATGTAGGCTTTGGCAAAACTGAGGTTGCGTTCCGTGCGGCGATGAAATGCGTTTTGGGCGGAAAGCAGGTCGCGATTCTTGTTCCGACAACAGTGCTTGCCGAGCAGCATTATATGACGGCGTGTCGCAGGTTTTCAAAATACCCCATAAAAATCGGTCTCACGTCGCGATTTTGCTCTGACAGGCAGAATAAAGAAACTCTTCGCGGGGCAAAAAACGGAGAACTTGATATGATTATCGGAACGCACAAGCTTCTTGCAAAGACCGTCAGCTTTAAAAATCTCGGACTGCTTATAGTTGACGAAGAGCAGCGCTTTGGTGTTTCCCATAAAGAACGCCTTAAGGAAATGACGAAAGAGGTTGACGTTCTAACGCTTACTGCTACTCCGATTCCGAGAACACTCAATATGGCGCTTTCCGGCATCCGCGATATGTCGATTATGGAGGAGGCACCGCGTAACCGTCATCCGGTTATGACGTATGTTTTTGAGCATGACCGCGAGATAATTGCAGATGCTATCCGCAAGGAAATTGCCCGCGGAGGACAGGTGTTCTATCTTCACAATAACGTATCATCAATCGAGGCATGCGCAGGGCGTATTTCACGGCTTGTGCCGGACGTTACCGTTGCAGTCGGTCACGGACAGATGGGTGAGGGTGAGCTTTCCGAGGTTATGCGGAAAATGGGCGAGGGCGAGATTCAGGTTCTCGTCTGCACAACGATTATCGAGACGGGAATTGATATCCCGAATGTGAATACGCTTATTATAGAAGATGCTGATAAAATGGGGCTTGCCCAGCTTCACCAAATTCGCGGACGCGTAGGGCGCTCTACCCGACATGCATATGCTTACCTCACATACCGGCGAGGAAAGGCGCTGTCTGAGATTGCAGAGAAGCGCCTTGCGGCAATACGTGAGTACGTTGAATTTGGCTCAGGATTCAAAATAGCAATGCGCGACCTTGAACTTCGCGGTGCGGGAAATGTTCTCGGTGCGGAGCAGAGCGGGCATATGATGAGTGTCGGATATGATATGTATTTAAAGCTCCTTGAAACAGCAATTGCAGAAGAAAAGGGCGAGGAGGCAACATCGCTTACGGTATGCAGTGCTGACCTTACCGTGTCTGCAAATATTCCGGAAAGATACGTTGCATCAAGCGAAACGCGAATGGATTTGTACCGGCGCATTGCATCAATTTCAGATTGCGAGGATGCAAACGACGTTATAGACGAGCTTATAGACCGCTTTGGTGAGCCGCCAAAGGAAACAATGACGCTTGTTGATATCGCGCTGTTGCGTGTTGCCGCTGCAGAAGCCGGTATATGCGATATAACCCAAAAAGGGCAGAGTATAAAGATAACGATGGTTGACCCAACTTTTGATATTATCTCAAAGCTGTGTGCAAAGAAGGAGTATAAGGGCAGAATTCTGCTCAATGCCGGTCAGGAACCGTACCTTATGCTCAAACTTGGAAATACGGATGACCCGCTCAAAACGTCTGAAGCATTTATAAAAGCATATAAAGAAGCAAAGGAACAGACGGAATGAGGGTGCATTCCGTCTGTTCGCATCAGTGAAAAATAAATCAAATTTTTTTGAAAATAATAGTTGAAATTTTTTATAGATTACTGTATAATATTCTTTGGCGAAAATAAAACAACTTGTTATACTTCAAATGAAGTTAACATATCTGGAGAAGTATCGAAGAGGTCATAACGAGAACGACTCGAAATCGTTTGATCCGCAAGGGTCCGTGGGTTCAAATCCCACCTTCTCCGCCACAGACGAGGTTTTTGCTTTAAGCAAGAGCCTCGTTTTTATGTTTGGGAACTTTTTCCGGAGGTTTTTAGAAAGTTGACCGGGGAGTTTTAGTTTTTCTTTTGCACCAGGATTTCTCTTCGCATTTGGGGCATTTTAAGTGTCTTGTGGTCAAAGTGTGAGCACCCCAAAAATACGCTTTAAAGGTTGGTTTAAAAACATTACCGCACTTTCTGCATTTGTAAACACTCGTTTCATAGTCAACCTTTGCTGCAAAAGAAATTGCAACAAAGACCAGTGTAACGGAAATGATTATAATCACAATTGCAAGTGCAGAGCTTATAACCATCTCTTCTGCGAGAATAGTGCTAATAACAAGAAGTGCCGTACTAATCACAACGCCGATAACAGATAATATTATTCTTGTTTTATTACTCATTTTTCCACCTCATACTGCCAACCGATAATACCGCCGAATTCTTTTACATTAGTATAACCGAGTTTAGCAAGACTTTCGGATGCGATTTTGCTTCGTCTGCCTGAGCGGCAATACACCAAAATCTGTGCATCCTTATCGTGTAGCATCTCTTCTGGTGTAATTTGCTGATACATTGCTTTTTCTCCTTTTTCTGCTACTATTATCGAAGTCGGAACATCCACTCCGCCAATAATCCCTATACTGCTATCATTTCCGCAAGCGGTAAGGAAGATGCAGAGGATAGCCGATATGATACATAATATTTTCTTCACAAGGTCACCTTTAAATTTGAAAAAGTCACAAAACCATGGAAATGTCCTAAAAGCATCAACCATTTTTTTGAACACTCAAATGCATTTCTCAATTCTTCAAAGCAATTATAGTCTTGATTAGACTCATAGTAAATTTTCAACAGTAATAATGTCCAATCTATTCTGTCATAAAAATCATACACACAATTAGGTTTCAATTTTCCGTTTCTAACAAAACAAATTGGTTTTTCTCGAATTCCAAAAGTCCTTCGTCTCGCATCTTGCACAGTTCGTTTGACATAGCACTTCTGTCAACTGACAAAAAATCCGCAAGCTGCTGACGATTAAATGGAATTGTGAATTTAGAGCTATTTTGTTTTTTTGTCTCTTCAGACAAATATGAAATCAGTTTTTCCCTTGTTGTGCGCCTTGACATATGACTGAGCTTTTGCACAAGGTTTCTGTTTTTCTCGGAAATTGCAAAAAACATATTTTTAACCACCATAGAATGAAACCTACACGCAGTAGAACAGGTGGTTAAAATCCGTTTTACATCAAAAAATATTATCTTGCTGTCTTCCACCGCAACCACATCATTCAGTATGGCACAACTTTGTGGACTTGCATATGCCTCGCCAAACATCTCACCTGCAGAAATCTGACCTAATATACTGCGGTTGCCCCAATAATCATCCTTTTGTATGTGCAGATTTCCCTCTGCAAGAATCATGATATCAGATAGATGTTCCCCTTGCCTTAAAACATACTCACCCTTTTGGTATTCTAAAAGTCTTGCTCCAAGGCAGGAAAGCAGAGAATCAATTTCATCTTCGCCAACGCCTGCGAATAACTGTGTCCGATTTAAAATCGAAATAAAATTTTTCATATTTTTCACCTTTCGTTGTAAATACAACAGACTTGTTGCAATTATTATACTATAATGTGAGCAGAAAATCAAGGAGGTAACCTTTTATGATAAGAAAAATTATAAAAATTGATGAAGAAAAATGTAACGGTTGTGGTTTGTGTGCCAAAGCCTGCCACGAAGGTGCAATCGAAATGACAAATGGAAAGGCAAAGCTCACCCGTGAAGATTATTGCGACGGTCTTGGTGATTGCTTGCCTGCTTGCCCTACGGGTGCTATCACATTTGAAGAAAGGGAGGCACCTGCCTATGATGAAGCGGCAGTTAAAAAAGCAAAAGAGCAAAAGACGACAGGAGCGCTCCCTTGGGGATGCCCCGGAACCAATACAAAAGCGATAAAAAGAGGAAGTTGTGATCTAAATGTTTCTCATACATCCGCAAGCAGCCAGCTCTCGCAATGGC
>JAZQSB010000141.1:0-16886 GCA_045629885.1 Eubacteriales bacterium
GAAGCTCCGTGAAGTTCACAAGGGCAACGACACAGAGGCAATCAAGGCACAGACAGAAGCTCTCACAAAGAAGTTCTATGAAATTTCTGAGAAGCTTTATAAGGAAGCGGCGGCAGCTCAGGCTGCAGCACAGGGCGCTCCCGATATGGGCGGTGCAGATGCCGGAAATATGGGCGGTGACAACGTTGTTGATGCCGACTTCACACAGGTAGATTAATCGAAGATGTAAAAACGCTCCGGAAAACAAAAGGCATTGAAAAAATGCCTTTTGTTATGGGGAAACCTCACCCTTGGCGTACCTTTCGTACTACTTCGGGTTTGGTTTTCCCATTCCAAAACTTTTTCTTATCTCCGGAGAAACAGAAAACCCCACAGGAAAAGGGAGATGATTCTATGGCAGAGAAACGCGATTACTATGAAGTGCTGGGCGTGGCGAAAACCGCTACGGATGCAGAGCTGAAATCAGCATACCGTAAGCTTGCGAAAAAATACCATCCCGACTTTAACAAAGATAATAAAGAGGCAGAGGAAAAGTTCAAGGAAGTCAATGAGGCTTACGAAGTTCTTTCAAATGCAGAAAAGCGCCAGAAGTATGACCAGTTCGGTCATGCGGGTGTTGACCCGAACTTCGGGGCCGGCGGCGGTGGCTTTGGAGGCTTCGGCGGCTTTGAGGACTTTGACATCGGAGATATATTCGGCTCGTTCTTCGGCGGCGGTGGAGGATTTGGCGGCGGCAGCCGCAGAAACGCACCGACCCGCGGTGAGAGCTTGCGCGTAAACCTTGTCCTGTCGTTCGAAGAAGCGGCATTTGGCTGTAAAAAGGAGATAAATGTTACTCGCACAGAACGCTGCTCATCCTGCGCAGGTTCCGGTGCAGAAAAAGGAACGAGTGCCGAAACCTGCCAAACGTGCCACGGCTCGGGAACGGTTCGCACAACGCGCCGTACACCGCTGGGTATGGTGTCAAGCTCCGGCGTATGTCCGACCTGTGGCGGCTCGGGAAAGATTATAAAAACCCCGTGCAAGAAGTGTGGCGGAACAGGCAAGGAGCGCGCGGCGAAGACATTTTCAATCAACATCCCTGCCGGTATTGATGACGGGCAGACAGTACCGCTTCGCGGCGAGGGTAATGCAGGAACAAACGGAGGACCGAACGGTGATATTCTCGTTACGGTTTCCGTACGTCCGCACCATATCCTCACGCGTGACGGAACATCAATTATGTGCGATGTGCCGATTACGTTTACACAGGCAGTCCTCGGCGCGGAGATTGAAGTTCCCACGCTTGATGGAAAGGTCAAATACGCAGTGCCCGAGGGTACGCAGACCGGCACGGTATTCCGCCTGCGCGGAAAGGGTGTTCCGGTGCTTAACACCACGCGCCGCGGTGACCAGTTTGTGCGTGTGAACATTGAGGTTCCGAAAAATCTCACGAAGAAGCAGAAGGATTTGTTACAGGAATTTGCAAAGTCGGTGGGCGACGAGTCTTATACCGAGCGCAAAAGCTTTTTTGAAAAACTTAAAAAGAAATAAAAAGAGAGACAGATAATCAAAACGGTTATCTGTCCCCTGTTTATAGCAGTAAATATTTGGTCAGTCTTCAAAATACAATAGCTTATATGCGGTTATGCCATCATCTCTTTGATAAGGAGGTGATAGCTATGGATAATGAATACATAATTTCATTTATGATTATTCTGTTACTTTTAGTAATTTCCATAAAAAATAACGCCCACCGCCAAGTAAATGCGTTATTTTCTAAATAATTATTTCGTGGCATAACCGTTTGAGGTCTTGCCTTTTCTATATTCATTATACTGAATAAAATTTATTTTGTCAACTACTTTTGCAATCAAGATATTGCATTTTTCTCCCCCAAAACCATTGACAAACGGTTCGGAAAGTGGTATACTATTTAAAAATAAATCTTTAAGTGCGGTACCGTGATGCCGGCAAGATTTGCAATATTGGAGATATGCAGGGCACTTCCTGTATATATTTTTGTATGTACATCTTGCCCCTCGGGCAAGATTTTTTTTCATGTAAGGGGGAGTTTTTATGTTCGGGTTTTCCAAAGATAAAACCGTTTCAAAGTTCATAGCACGAGAGTGTGCGGCTTCCTGCATCAAAGCAGCGAAGGCGTTTCTTCCCTCTTTCTCTTCAAAATATGCTGTTTTTCCCGGCTTTTGCGATGTGCATGTGCATTTTCGTGAGCCGGGATTTTCCTATAAGGAGACTATCCTCACCGGAAGTGAGGCGGCAGCGCGCGGAGGATATACTGCAGTTTGCACGATGCCGAACTTAAACCCCGTGCCTGACAGCGTAGAGAATATCGGTAAGCAGCTTGAGATTATAGAGCGCGATGCGTGTATTGACGTTTTTCCCTACGGTTCAATTACTGTTGGGCAGAAGGGCGAGCAGCTTTCCGATATGGACGGCATGGCACAGTATGCGATTGCGTTTTCGGATGACGGCAAGGGAGTTCAGAATGACGATATGATGCGTGCGGCGATGATAAAATGCCGCGAGCTTGGGAAAATCCTTGTTGCGCACTGTGAGGATAACAGTGAACTTCGTGAGGGAGGATGCATCCACGACGGTGAGTTTGCAAAAAAACACGGTTATGTAGGAATAAATTCAGAAAGCGAATGGAAGCAGGTTGAGCGCGATTTGAGGCTCGTGCGCGAAACCGGATGCAAATACCACGTCTGCCATATTTCAACCGCCGAGACGGTGCAGCTTATAAGGCGCGCAAAGGCAGAGGGACTTGATGTTACGTGTGAGACAGGTCCGCACTACCTTGTGATGTGCGATGAAGATATAAAAGAGGAAGGTCGGTTTAAGATGAATCCGCCTATCCGTTCATCGCGTGACCGTGATGCGCTTGTTGCGGGGCTTTGTGATGGCACGGTTGATATGATTGCAACCGACCACGCTCCTCACTCTGCCGAGGAAAAGAGCAAAGGTCTTTACGGCAGTGCGTTTGGTGTTGTAGGTCTTGAAACTGCGTTTGCAGTGCTGTATACAAAGCTTGTGAGGACGGATATAATAACTCTTGACAAGCTGATTGAGGTTATGTGCCACAATCCAAGAAAAATATTTAACATTCCGGTAGGTGAGGATTTCACGGTGTTTGACCTGAATGCGAAGTTCAAAGTGAACCCGGAAGAGTTCCGTTCTATGGGGCGTGCCACGCCGTTTGAGGGAGAAGAGCTTTTCGGGAAATGCCTGCTTACGGTGAAGGGCGGAAAACAAGTATATAAGGCGTAGACAGAGAAAAAACAGAAGTAAACTTTTGGAGGTAAATATATAATGGCTAAGAGAACGGATATCAAAAAAATACTTATTATCGGATCCGGTCCGATTGTTATCGGGCAGGCTGCAGAGTTTGACTATGCAGGGACACAGGCATGCCTTGCGCTCCGTGAAGAGGGATATGAGGTTATCCTTTGTAACTCCAACCCTGCAACTATTATGACTGACACAACGGTTGCAGACAAGGTGTATATGGAGCCGCTTACTCTTGAATACATCGCAAAAATTCTGCGCCACGAGCGCCCGGATGCTATTGTTCCGGGTATTGGCGGACAGACGGGACTTAACCTTGCAATGCAGCTCGAAAAGAAGGGCGTTCTTCGCGAATGTGGCGTTGAGCTTCTTGGCACAAGCTCTGAATCTATTGAGCGCGCAGAGGATCGCGAGCTTTTTAAGGAGCTTTGCGAGTCTATCGGCGAGCCGACAATCCCCTCTGAGATAACATATTCTCTTGACGAAGCAAAAGCTGCGGCTGCACGTATAGGTTACCCTGTTGTTCTCCGTCCGGCATTTACGCTTGGCGGCACAGGTGGCGGCTTTGCATACAACGAAGAAGAGCTTGTTGAGGTGGGGCTCAACGCATTCAAGCTTTCTCCCGTTCATCAGGTTCTTATTGAAAAATCCGTCAAGGGATATAAGGAAATTGAGTTCGAGGTTATGCGTGACAGTAACGACCACGCAATAACCATCTGCGGTATGGAAAACATCCATCCCGTTGGCGTTCACACCGGTGACTCACTCGTTGTTGCGCCTATCATGACGCTTTCGGATGCTGATATGAAAATGCTCAACGACAGCGCGATAAAGATTATCCGCGAGCTTAAGATTGAGGGCGGCTGCAACGTTCAGTTTGCACTTAACCCCAACTCCAGCGAGTACTATCTCATCGAAGTAAACCCGCGCGTTTCGCGCTCATCCGCTCTTGCATCAAAGGCATCGGGATATCCAATTGCACGTGTTACTGCGAAGATTGCCGTAGGTATGGCTCTTGAGGATATCAAGATTGCAAACACAAACGCAGCGTTTGAACCGAAGCTTGATTACGTCATCGCAAAGCTTCCGCGCTTTCCGTTTGATAAGTTCGCAACAGCGCCGAACACTCTCGGCACACAGATGAAGGCAACCGGTGAGGTTATGGGCATTGGCTCCACTCTTGAAGAATGTCTCCTAAAGGGTGTTCGCTCTCTTGAAATCGGAGCTTGCCACTTCCACCTTCCGAAGTTTGACGGAAAGAGCGAACAGGAGCTTCTTGACTATATCCGCGAATTCCGCGATGATAACATATTTGCCATAGCAGAGGCTCTCCGCCTCGGCGTTGATATTGAGACAATTTTTGAGATAACAAAGATAACACGCTATTTCCTTGAAGCAGTTAAGAGAATTGTTGATATGGAAAAGACCATTGCGGAAAACAAGGGGGATCCTGAAACTCTCCGCGCTGCAAAGCTTATGGGATTTTCTGATAAGTTTATCGCTCGTCTCTGGGGTATTCCTGAGCTTGACGTGTTCAATATGAGAAAAGAAAAAAACCTCTTCCCTGTGTTCAGAATGGTTGATACCTGCCACACCGGAGCATACATCCCTTACTTCTATTCAAGCTATACAGGCGAGAACACCTCTGTGCTAACCGACAGAAAGAAGGTAGTCGTTCTCGGTGCAGGTCCGATACGCATCGGACAGGGCGTTGAGTTTGACTATTCAACTGTTCACGCAGTAACTACCATCAAAAACTCAGGCTACGAAGCCATTATCATAAACAATAACCCTGAAACGGTTTCAACAGACTACACCACTGCGGACAAGCTTTATTTTGAACCGCTCACAACAGAAGATGTTATGAACATCATTGAGTTTGAAAAGCCGGAGGGCGTTATCGCATCTCTTGGAGGACAGACCGCAATCAACCTTGCCCAGCCGCTTATGGATCGCGGTGTAAAAATTATTGGTACTGACTGCGCTGCAATTGAGCGCGCAGAGGACCGAGGAAGCTTTGAAAAGATTCTCCGCGAGCTTGGCATTCCCCAGCCGAAGGGACACGCCGTAACGAAAATTGAGGACGGTATTGCCGCAGCAGCAGAGATAGGCTATCCCGTACTTGTTCGTCCCAGCTTTGTTCTCGGCGGGCGCGCTATGCAGATTGTTTCAAATGAAGAACAGCTTCGCCACTACCTCAAAACAGCCGTTGAAATTGACGAGGACAAGCCGGTTCTTGTTGATAAGTACATTCAGGGTAAAGAAGTTGAGGTTGATGCCATCTGCGACGGACACGATGTATTCGTACCGGGTATTATGGAGCTTGTTGAGCGCACGGGTGTTCACTCGGGTGACTCTATCAGCGTGTATCCGACCTTCTCTATTTCAAATAAGGTCAAGGGCATAATCCTGCAGTATGCAAAGAAGCTCGGTCTTGGAATCGGCATTGTGGGTCTTTACAACATCCAGTTTATTGTCGATAAGGACGATAACGTATTCATCATAGAGGTGAACCCGCGTTCATCAAGAACTGTTCCATTCCTTTCAAAGGCTACGGGTTATTCACTTGCCGACATCGCAACAGAGGTGATACTTGGAAAATCTCTTAAAGAGCAGGGGATTTTTGATATTTACCCCGATGAGAAAAAGCGCTGGTACGTAAAGGTTCCGGTCTTCTCATTTGCAAAAATCCGCGGTCTTGATGCATACCTCTCTCCGGAAATGAAGTCAACCGGTGAGGCGATCGGTTATGACGATAAGATGAACCGCGCGATGTATAAAGCGCTTCAGGCTTCGGGCATGAAGCTTCAGAACTATGGCACTGTGCTTGCAACGATTTCTGATTCCGACAAGGCAGAGGCTCTCCCGCTTATCCGCCGCTTCTATAACCTCGGCTTCAACATTCAGGCAACCGAGGGAACGGCAAAATTCCTTAAGGAAAACAACATCAGAACCCACGTTCTCAAAAAGATTTCGGAGGGCAGCGAGGAAATTCCCGATGCTATCCGTCAGGGACATATCGCGTATGTTATCAACACACGTGACCTCGGCTCCAACGCAATGAAGGACGGACATCAGATCCGCTCGCTTGCAACGGATAACAACGTAACTATATTCACAAACCTCGATACCGTTCGCGTTCTTCTTGATGTTCTTGAAGAAACAACGCTTACAATCTCAACAATTGATGCTTAAAGGATTTGTGCTATATGACTCAGTCAATTTTTAAAATTATATCAAACACACCGCTGACATCATCTGTTTATAAGATGGAGCTTGCGGGAAACTGCCGTGATTGCGTTCCAGGTGGATTTGTAAACATTGCTCTTTCCGGAAAATTTCTGCGCCGCCCGATATCCGTCTGTGATATTTCCGACGGAGTTCTCACAATTATATATAAGGTAGTAGGTGACGGTACCGCGCAGATGAGCGAAATGTCCCCCGGGGAAGAGCTTGATATTCTCACAGGACTCGGTAACGGCTATGACCTTTCCTGTTCCGGAGAACATCCGCTTCTTATCGGCGGCGGCGTGGGTGTTCCGCCGATGTACCTGCTTGCAAAGCGACTTATTGCTGACGGAAAGAGAGTTGGCGTTATTCTCGGCTTTAACAGTAAGGATGAAATCTTCTACGAAGAAGAATTTAAAAACTTAGGCGCAGATGTTTTTGTGACAACGGTTGACGGAAGCTATGGAATCCGCGGATTTGTTACAGATGCAATGAGCAGTATTGACTATACATATGTTTACACCTGCGGGCCGGAGCCGATGCTTCGCGCAGTATACCGCGCGGCAAAGACCTCAGCGCAATTAAGCTTTGAAGAGCGTATGGGATGCGGATTCGGGGCGTGCATGGGTTGCTCGTGCAAAACGCTTACGGGTTATAAGCGCATCTGTAAGGACGGACCCGTTATGCGAAAGGAGGAGATATTATGGGAAGATTGAGCACAACGCTTTGCGGGATAGAGCTTTCAAATCCCGTTATCCCTGCCTCCGGTACATTCGGTTACGGATATGAATTTGCGGAAATTTACGATATAAATTGCCTGGGAACGTTTTCGTTCAAGGGAACAACGCGCGATGCGCGCTTTGGTAACCCCACACCGCGTATTGCGGAGTGCAGCGCCGGTGTGATAAATGCCGTAGGGCTTCAGAACCCCGGTGTTGACAAGGTTATATCCGAAGAGCTTCCGCGCCTCGCAAAATGCTTTGATAAAAAGGTTATGGCAAACGTCTCCGGCTTTTCTGTCGAGGATTATGCTTATACCTGTGAGAAGCTGGATAAAGAAGAACAGGTAGGCTGGCTTGAGGTGAACGTCAGCTGCCCTAACGTTCACGGCGGCGGTATGAGCTTTGGAACGGACTATGCGGCTGCGGCGGAGGTTACCCGCGCGGTTAAGGCGGTAACTACAAAGCCGGTTATCATTAAGCTCTCCCCCAACGTTACGGATATTGTCTCAATTGCAAAGGCGTGTGAAGGGGCAGGCGCCGATGGCATAAGCCTTATAAACACGCTTCTCGGAATGAGGATTGATTTAAGACGCAGAAAGCCCGTAATTGCAAACAAGATGGGCGGATTTTCCGGCAGCGCAATTTTCCCCGTTGCAGTGAGAATGGTTTATCAGGTTGCACACGCAGTTGATATTCCTGTTGTCGGTATGGGCGGTGTTGCAAGTGCGCGCGATGTTATTGAAATGATGATGGCAGGCGCGTGTGCAGTTGAGGTCGGTGCGGCGAACCTTATCAATCCGACAGTCTGCCGCGATATAATAAACGACCTTCCAACGGTTATGGATGAATACAAGATAGAAAATCTTCGCGATATTATACGTTGCGTATAGAAAAGGAGTGTTTAAAAATGGGAAAAGATGTAATTGTAGCATGCGATTTCAAGAGTGCGGAGGACACCTTTGCATTTCTTGACAAATTTACCGGTAAAAAACCGTTTGTAAAAATCGGTATGGAGCTTTTCTATGCCGAGGGACCGAGCATAGTGCGTGAGATTAAGCGCCGCGGACATAAGATTTTCCTTGACCTTAAGCTTCACGATATCCCCAACACCGTAAAAAAGGCGATGTCTGTTCTCCGCAATCTTGATGTCGACATAACAAACCTTCACGCCGCGGGAACAAAACGTATGATGCAGGCGGCGGTAGAGGGTCTTACACGTGAGGACGGCACACGCCCGCTTCTCATTGCGGTAACACAGCTTACCTCAACCGACCAAGATGCAATGGAGAATGATCTTCTCATAAAAGAGCCGATTGACGAGGTTGTTATGCACTATGCCAGGAATGCAAAGGAAGCAGGTCTTGACGGCGTTGTCTGTTCCCCTCTCGAGGCGGAAAAGGTTCACACAAGCTGCGGAAAAGAGTTTCTTACAATCACCCCGGGTGTCCGATTTGCAGACGGTGATATCGGCGACCAGAAGAGAGTTATGACGCCTGCCCAGGCAAAGAAAATTGGCTCTGATTATATCGTTGTCGGTCGACCGATTACTGCGGCAGACGATCCGGTAGCGGCATACGAGAGATGCGTGAAAGAATTTATAGATTGAGGAGAAAACGAAAATGGAAAAACTTATAGCACGTGATTTACTTAAAATAAAGGCAGTATTCTTCCGTCCGGATGAACCGTTCACATGGGCAAGCGGCATAAAAAGCCCGGTATACTGCGACAACCGTCTCACTCTTACTGATGTCCAGGTCAGAAATGATGTGGAAAACGGTCTTGCAGAGCTTATCCGCAAGAACTATCCCGAGGTTGAGGTGCTTATGGGCACATCAACTGCAGGTATTGCACACGCGGCAATCACCGGACATATTATGGGTCTTCCGATGGGTTATGTTCGCTCTGGTGCAAAAGACCACGGGCGCAACAACCAGATTGAAGGAAAGCTTCTCCCCGGTCAGAAGGTTGTCGTTGTTGAAGACCTTATATCCACGGGCGGAAGCTGTATCGAGGTTGTAAACGTTCTGCGTGAGGCGGGCGCCGAGGTTCTTGGTATCGTATCCATCTTCACTTATGGTATGCAGAAAGGTCTTGACAGGCTTGCAGCTGCAAACGTAAAGAACGTATCTCTCACAAACTTTGACGTTATTGCCGAGGTTGCTGCAGAGGATAAATATATAAAGGATGAGGATGTTGCACGTCTTATCAAGTTCCGCAACAATCCCTCCGATGAGAGCTGGATAAAATAGTTTCGTCAAAGACAGGAGAAATAAAGATATGAGAAGTCTTATTGATATACTTGATTTGACAGTCGAGGAAATAGACGAGCTTATGCATGTCGCGTGCGATATTATAAACAATCCGTGGAAGTATTCCGAAATGTGCCGCGGCAAGAAGCTTGCAACGCTGTTTTTCGAGCCGTCAACGCGCACACGCCTTTCTTTTGAGGCGGCGATGCTTGAGCTTGGCGGAAGCGTGCTCGGCTTTTCCGAGGCATCAACATCTTCTGCCGCAAAGGGCGAAAGCGTTGCTGACACAGCAAAGGTTATGAGCGCTTACTGCGATATCATTGCGATGCGACATCCCAAGGAGGGGGCGGCGCTTGTTGCGGCAAGAAACGCCCATGTTCCCGTTATCAACGGCGGCGACGGCGGACACTGCCATCCCACGCAGACACTTACCGACCTTCTCACAATTTACCGTGAGAGAGGACGTCTTTCCGATATAACAATCGGCTTCTGCGGGGACCTTAAATTTGGAAGAACGGTACATTCGCTCATCCACGCGCTTTGCAGATATACCGGTATAAAGGTCATCCTTATCTCCCCGGAAGAGCTGCGTGTGCCGAACTACGTCAAGAATGAAAATACATTTGAGTATGAAGAAACAACTTCTCTTGAGGAAGCAATTCCCAAGCTTGATGTGCTTTATATGACGAGAATACAAAAAGAGCGTTTTGAAACGGACGAGGAATATGAACGCTTAAAGGACAGCTATGTCCTCACTCCCGAAAAGATTGAGAAAGCAAAGGCGGATATGTGTATTCTTCATCCTCTGCCGCGCGTTAACGAGATAAGCGTTGCGGTGGATAAGGATCCGCGAGCGTGCTATTTCCGTCAGGTTGCAAACGGAAAGTATATCCGTATGGCTCTTATCCTCAAGCTTCTTGAAGAAGCAAGACAAGATGGAAACCCCGCGCTTGATGATTCGGATTATATAAAAGAGGTTCACCGCTGCTTCAATCCGCGCTGCATCACCTCCTGTGAGCAGGAGATTGAGCATATGTTCAAGGTTTCTCACTCAGGTGCACACCGCTGTGTATACTGCGAAGCCCGCGCGAGAGAGCTGTAAAACTGATTACAAAAAGTAATATCAGTAACAGAAACGACCGTATGTTATAAAAACATACGGTCATTTTGGCAAAATATTGGCAAAAAGTTGGCACCACAAAATTTCAATTATGTGATAATATAATCACAAGACTGAAAGACGTACCCTTTTCCGGTGTGCGTTTTTTTGTTTGTCAGTAGGAAAGGAAGTGTTAAAGATGACATAGAAAATAGTTGAAAAAGTAAGACAAAATTATTATAATAAAAGGAGGCAAACTAATAATGAAAAGTCTAGGTTTAATATCCTTCGTCAAGAGGAAACAACCTGAATTTTGGCGGTTCATATCAATGGGCAAAAAAATCTACCGGAGTTCTCCCTAAAACTCAGAGTGGCACAAAGTAAAAAAAGTGGGACGACCGCTTGTTCCTCGAAGGCTTTTATGAAGTAGACGAAGCGAGAACTGATTGGGAACGCGAAGCGCGTATGGAGCAGGTAGACGAAGCGCTTAAGGAGATCAATCAACGAACATCTCCGCAAAAAGTCAATTATTCATTGGCTCAAAACAATCTCTCGCAGGAAGAGAACCCTGATTTAAAAGAATTCGGAGAAAACTCTTCGACGTATAAAATTCTTCAAGATCTGGGAAACAGATGGATGAACGGAACCGAACAGGAACGTGAAGAGCTTCACGCTGTGGCAGAAGAAATCATGAGACTTGCCCGGGGAGGAAAGACAATAAAGTATGTCAATGCTGAAGTTATGGAGCTTCTTCATAATAATGCAGAAGAGGCTAAAGCTTATCAAAAGTGGATGACTGACGGGTTTTCCGGGTTTTTATACGATATGGGAAGCGGAAACACAACTCTTGATTCTGCATTGTTCCTAATAGGGATGACGAACCACGGTCCATGGGATTATAAGAGGGAGAGAATTGGTGGAAGTACCCATGGTTTTGAGCAACTGAATGTATATGGCGACTATATTTATTACACGGACGGATCTCCCGGTTTTCTTCGCAGGATGACGTTGGACGGAAAAAGCTAAAACTGTTAACGCTGACCGAGGTGGGAAATGTTAACATTTGCGGTAACCGGATTTTTTACAGACGATCGAGCTTTAACGATAATTGGGGAAAAGTATATTCCATAGACCTGAACGGAAGAAACAAAAAGTTTCTTGCCGAACAAGTTCGTACATTTTGTGTGGATGGAGATATCATCTATTATTCTAATTTGGAAGATGGGAACGCACTTTGGGCTATGGATGTATCGGGGGAGAACAAACGAAAGCTTGCCGACTGGTAATTTCGCGTACAAAACCCGAACAAGTGAGTTTATCCGAAAGAATAAACTCACTTGTTTTCTTATATGTATTTTACGCTTGAACTGCGCTATGTGCTTATATACTAAGCGACAGCCCGCGCTTTGTGGTTTCTTCATGCAGGATTTCCCGCAGAACGCGGAGTGTATCTTCCATTTTGTCGTTTGTCAGCACATAGTCATAATGGCGTGACATTTCCTGTTCGTATTCGTATCTTTTAAGACGAAGCTCGATATCTTTTTCTCCGCGTCCGATAAGGCGCTCGCGGAGAACTTCTTTGTTTTTCGGCTTTAAGTAAATTGCGACAACATCCGGCAGAAGCTTTTTGAGGTTGAGCGTTCCCTCAACGTCAATGTCTTTTATAAGAACCTTGCCTTCGGCGGTCTTTTCCTCAAGGATTTTGCGGCTGGAGCCGTACATATTCCCGTGTATCGGACAGGTTTCAAGCATCTCGCCGCGCTCGACCATTGCGTCAAACTCCTCGCGCGTCACAAAGAAATACGGTCTTCCCTGCTCCTCGCCCGGGCGCATTGCGCGGGTGGAAACGGTGGTCATAAGAGTAAGATTGTTAAATTCTGAAAGAAGCTCGTTTATAATTGTGTTTTTGCCGACTCCGGCGCTTCCCGACATAATGATAAGCATAATTACACCTCGTATTGAAACAGTTGTATATATAATACATTATTTTCTGCTGTAAATCAAGCAAAAACGTCGATTTTATGCTTGTAAGCCAGAAGGAATTATGTTATACTTAATAATGATTATATTGGATATTTATGCTCATGAGGAGGTATTCATATATTATGAAGTATTTTGTTATGCTTGGCGACGGTATGGCAGACCGCCCCATTGCAAAGCTTTCCGGAAAAACTCCGCTGGGTGCGGCGCACAAGCCTACGATGGATTTCATATCGGAAAACGGCTGCCTCGGTCTTGCAAACACGCTTTTTGAGGGCATGCCGACCGGAAGCGATATAGCAAACCTTTGCGTTTTCGGCTATGACCCGAAGAAATACTACACCGGCAGAAGCCCGATTGAGGCTCTCGGTCTTAATATTCCGCTTTCCGATGATGATACGGTTTTTCGTTTGAATCTCGTAAGCATTTCAACCGACGGTGATTTTGAGAACAAAACGATGCTGGACCACAGCTCGGATAAAATAACAAATGAAGAAGCATATGAGCTGCTTGACGCGCTTTCCCGGCGCTTTGGAACAGAAAAGAGAAAAATGTACCGAGGCGTAAGCTATCGCCACATTATGATATGGAGCGGGATAGACTATAACTACACTATGATGCCGCCGCACGATATCCTCGGGCAGAAGATTAAGGATTATCTTCCCACAGGACCATACGGCGAAGAGGTTCTTTCGATGATGAAGGAGAGCTACGAGCTTCTTATGAAGCATCCGGTAAACATTTCAAGAATGGAGCGTGGGCTTCGTCCGGCAAACTGCTTGTGGCTTTGGGGCGAGGGAACACGCCCGCAGCTTACATCTTTTGCGAATGAACACAAAATTTCAGGTGCTGTAATTACGGCTGTTCCGCTGATAACGGGGCTTGCACTCGGCATCGGTCTTGACACCTATGAGGTGTCGGATGCAACGGGTGATTATTACACAAACTATGCCGGAAAGGCAGATGCGTGTATCAAAGCGTTTTCCGATGGTCACGATTTTGTTTTCTGCCACGTTGAAGCACCGGATGAGTGCGGTCACGACGGAGATACGGAGCTTAAGGTAAAATCAATTGAGAAAATTGATGCCCAAATCCTCTCTCCGGTTAAGGAATATCTTGACAAATCAGGCGAAGAATACCGCATACTTCTCATGCCCGACCATCCCACACCTATCGAGGAGAGAACGCACGTAATTGCGCCGGTTCCGTATGTAATGTACGGCGCGGGGATTACGGAAAAGAGCGGGCTGCCATATACTGAGGCAGATGCGGAAAAAACGGGAAAATTTGTTCCCTTTGCATATAACATTATGAAGAGTTTTATTTCGGAATAAGAGAGGGAGATTAAAAATGGCAAACGATAAGAAAGTTGAACAGATAACCGATATGGAGGTAGACTTTGCACAATGGTTTACTGATGTGTGCAGAAAGGCAGAGCTTATTGACTATTCGTCAATAAAGGGCGTATTCATTTACCGTCCTTACGGCTATGCTATCTGGGAGAATATCCAGGCAATAATGGATAAGGAGTTCAAAAAACAGGGCGTGGAAAACGTTTACATGCCTTTGCTTATTCCGGAATCCCTTCTGCAGAAGGAGAAAGACCACGTTGAGGGCTTTGCACCGGAGTGCGCATGGGTTACCACCGGCGGAGCTGATAAGCTTGAGGAGAGATATGCAATCCGTCCCACATCCGAGACGCTTTTCTGCGAGCATTTTGCGAATGTTCTCCAGTCCCACCGCGACCTTCCGATGAAGTATAACCAGTGGTGCAGTGTTCTGCGCTGGGAGAAGACTTCGCGCCCGTTCCTCCGCCACCGCGAATTCCTCTGGCAGGAGGGTCATACCATCCATGCCACCTCAGAGGAAGCAGAGGCATTTACGCAGACAATGCTGGGTGTCTATGCTGATTTCTGCGAGAATGTTCTTGCAATGCCTGTTACCCGCGGACAGAAGACCGAAAAGGAGAAGTTCAAGGGTGCGGTTTCAACATATACTATTGAGTGCATGATGCATGACCGTAAGGCCTTGCAGGCAGGCACGTCCCACTATTTTGGCGACGGCTTTGCAAAGCAGTTTGAGATAGAATTTGCAGATAAAAACAATAAAAAAACAAATCCGCACGGAACATCATGGGGTGTTTCCACACGTCTTATCGGCGGAATCATTATGACGCACGGCGACAACAACGGACTTGTCCTTCCGCCGAAGGTTGCTCCTATTCAGGCGGTTATCATCCCGATCGCAGCACATAAGGGAGGTGTGCTTGAAGCAGCAGACAAGCTGCTTGGAACACTTGTCGATGCCGGCATCCGCGTAAAGTGCGACACATCCGACAACTCTCCGGGCTGGAAGTTTGCAGAATATGAGATGAAGGGCGTGCCGGTAAGAATTGAGCTTGGTCCGCGCGACCTCGAAGCAGGTCAGTGTGTGCTCGTTTCGCGCGTAACGCGTGAGAAGAAGGTTGTAAGCCTTGATAATATAGTCGAAGAGGTAAACCGTGCACTTGAAGAGGTACACGGCGCTCTATACGAAAAAGCACTTCGCAACCGTGAGGAGCACACTTATACCGCAACAACCTTTGAAGAAATGAAGGAAATTGCTGCCACAAAGACAGGTTTTGTAAAGACAATGTGGTGCGGAGACTTAGAGTGCGAAATGCGCGTTAAGGAAGAGGTGGGAATGACAAGCCGCTGCATTCCGTTTGCTCAGGAGCATATCTCCGATGTCTGCCCCATCTGCGGAAAGCCCGCAAAGCATATGATTTACTGGGGCGTTGCATACTAAAAGATAAACTCTACGAGGTGTTTTTATGTCTACATTAAAATTGCGCCTTACGGCGATTGCTGAGGAAGCCTTTGCTGCGGCGGGATATAACAGAGAGCTTGGAACAGTGACGTTTTCCGACCGTCCCGACCTTTGTCAGTTCCAGTGCAACGGTGCACTTACAGGGGCGAAGATACACAGAAAAAGCCCCATGATGATTGCAAACGACGTGCTCTCTCATCTTTCAGAAAATAAAATATTTAAAAGCGTAACGGTTGCTCCTCCGGGATTTATCAATATGATTCTTACCGACGAATTTATCGCCGAGGAAGCAGAAAAAATGGCGGGAAGTGACCGCCTTGCGCTCCCCGTCACGGAGAAAAAGACAATCGTGGTGGACTATGGCGGACCTAATGTTGCAAAGCCGCTTCACGTAGGTCATCTGCGCGCTGCAATTATCGGAGAGACGCTCAAGCGACTTGCCCGTTTTCTCGGAAATGATGTAATCGGTGACGTTCACCTTGGCGACTGGGGACTTCAGATGGGTCTTATCATATCTGAGCTTTACCGTGAGCAGCCCTCTCTTTGCTATTTTGACGAAAATTATACGGGCGAATACCCCGCAGAATCTCCCGTAACGATTGATGACCTTTCGCGCCTTTATCCGCAAGCGTCTGCACGCTCCAAGGAAGATGAAGAGTTCCGTGCAGCAGCTATGCAGGCGACAAAGGAATTGCAGAACGGACGTGCAGGTTATGTTGCGCTGTGGAAAAAGTTCCTTGAGGTTTCCGTGGCTGACCTTAAGCGCAGCTATGCCCGCCTTGGGGTTGATTTTGACAAGTGGTTGGGTGAAAGCGATGCAGACCCGTATGTTGCGCCGCTCCTTAAAATACTTGAAGAAAAGAAGCTTACATATTTAAGCGACGGTGCGCTTATTGCAGATGTGGCGGAAGAATCGGACGATGAGCCGATGCCCCCTGTTATTATTAGCAAGAGCGACGGCAGCCAGCTTTATGCAACCACCGACCTTGCAACTATTATCCAGCGTGCAGAGGACTTTAACCCCGATGAAATATGGTATGTTGTTGACAGCCGCCAGTCGATGCACTTCAAGCAGGTGTTCCGCCTTGCAAAGAAAGCAGGGCTTGTAGGTGACGATACTGTGCTTTATCACGTGGGCTTTGGCACGATGAACGGGAGTGACGGAAAGCCGTATAAGACGCGTGAGGGCGGGGTTATGAGCCTTTCCGTTCTTATTGATTCTGCAAAAGCGGCGGCAAAGGAGAGGATTGAAGCTTCCGAGGTCGCAAAGGATTTGACCGATGCCGAGCGGGATGATGTTGCAGAGAAGATAGGCATTGCGGCGATAAAGTTCGGTGACCTTATAAATCACCGTGCGCGTGACTATATCTTCGACCTTGACCGCTTTCTTGCAACGGAAGGAAAAACAGGTCCGTATCTCCAGTATACGGTTGTGCGCATAACCTCGTTGCTTAATAAAGCTGCAGCGGTAAATGCTGCTCCCGGAAAGCTTATTGCACCGCAGAGTGATAC
>JAZQSB010000142.1:0-2224 GCA_045629885.1 Eubacteriales bacterium
GACCCCGATATGCTGGCAGGTATCGACCAGACACTCGCTTTTGAAAAAGGAATGCGAGGGCACGATGACGCACCCGATGCCGATGAGGGTGCAATATGGTACTTGCAGAAGCACACGAGAGTTAATAGTTTCACCCCGTCATTCGGCAGACGGAATAACGCAAAAAATATATTATGGTAAAGAAGTATTTCAAAGCTCTGCTATTTGATTGGCGCAAAAAGCGTGCTATCAAAAAGGCAAAAAGTGATGCCGCACTGTACGGTAAAAAGTTCCTTGTTTTAGTCTTCAACGGCAAGCCTGTGGTTGTTTCAATGCAGGGCATTAAACAGATGATAAGACAGCACCGCTTTTCAAAGGGCTTCACACCCGAAACGGCGTGCAAGTGTGCCATTTATATTGCATACCCTAAACGATAAGCCGAATGTTTCTGACAGTAGAAGATTACCGCAGTGTATGCACCGAGTTTGAAATGGAGCAGTTGTCGGCTCTTACCGATGACCGCCTTACAGCGGAACGTGCAGCAATGGAGCAGATAAGTAGCTACACACGCCACCGCTACGATATGGAAAGGGCTTTTGCGGCTGAGGGCGAGGACCGCAACGCTATGCTTGTACAATGTGCCGTTAATATAACGCTGTGGCTTATGATACACCGTTTGCCTCAATCTATGGGGCACGAAAGGCGTGAATGCCTATACAATGACAGTATCAAATGGCTGCGTGATGTGCAATCCTCCAAAGCATCACCGGACTTGCCCACCTATGTAAGTTGCGACGGGAACACTGACGCAAACAACCCTGTACGCTTTGGCTCAATGCCACCAAACAAATACGATTATTAAACGGTATTTAATCAGCAATTAAAATGGATTTAATCAACAATATTCGACAGCTCTTTACCGGCAAACCGGGCACAAGTGCTGAAATGGTAAGGCTGGCACAATTTGCAAAAAGCCGTCAAGGTATAAAACTGACTGCTCAACTTATGCAGCAGACCGACAGCCTTACAAAAAAGGACATTGCAACCTGGCGTCAAGCCTGGCAGATGGCTATCGGCATAGACAACCCTAAAAGGGGTGTATTATACGACATTTACACCGACTGCCTTGTGGACTTGCACCTAACCGGTTGTATCGGTCAGCGTAAGGGAAAAACCTTGCAAAAGGAGTTCCGCCTGATAGGCAAAGACGGCAAAGAGAACGAACAGGCAACAGCCTTGCTTAAAAAAGAGTGGTTTTTTGATTTTATGGATCTTGCTCTTGACAGCCGTTTCTGGGGGCACAGTCTCATTCAGTTGGGCGACATCGTAACTGATGCCGACGGCTTGCGTTTTAACGGTGTGGAGCTGGTGCCTCGCAAACACGTATGCCCTGAATTTGGTGTAATACTGCGCGAAGCTTCAGACGACCCCAAAGACGGTATCAGCTATAAAGAGGGGGATTTTGCAAACTGGTGCATTGAGGTTGGCAAGCCTCGTGATCTCGGTCTGCTCTTAAAGTGTGCACCTGCCTGCATAAGCAAAAAGAATATGCTGGCATTCTGGGATATGTTCGGAGAGATATTCGGAGCTCCTATGCGTGTGGCACGCACCAACACCCAAGACGCAAAGGAGCGCAGCCGTATCGAGCAGTCACTTGAAAATATGGGTGCAGCGTTTTGGGCATTGTTCCCTGAGGGCACAGAAATTGAGATTAAAGAGAGTAGCCGGGGCGACGCTTACAATGTCTATGACAAGCGTGTAGATAGGTGTAACAGCGAACTGTCAAAGGGTACGCTTATGCAGACTATGACCATCGACAGCGGGTCCTCATTGTCGCAGTCTGAAACCCACCTTGAAATTTTCGAGGATGTTATTGCTGCCGATGCACGACTAATTGCCTGCATCGTAAATGACAAGTTGCTGCCTCTTATGGCTATGCACGGTTTCCCTGTCAAAGGACTTTCCTTTGAGTGGGACAATGCTGCCACATTCAGCCCTGCCGAACAGCGAGAACTGGAACGCGTCCTATTGGAATACTACGAGATTGACCCGCAGTATTTCATTGACAAATACAATGTACAAATCACAGGGGTACGAAAAGCAAAAACACAGCCTGACGCTTTTTTCGGATAAGCCCCACCGCAGGCGTGGGGCTACGCCAACAATACGGGGCATTTAATACCGCCCTGCGGTCGCTATACAGTGATGACATCTTGCAGTTAGCCGACAAGAAAAAACCTTTTGA
>JAZQSB010000143.1:0-9219 GCA_045629885.1 Eubacteriales bacterium
CGCGTTTATCTTCTTTGTTGCGCGTCTCGCGTTTATAATAGTATCACGAGGGATGCTTAAAATGTTCATTTTCTTTTCTACCGTATCAAAGCTTGCAAGCATAATAGTGTCTGTGCTTCCGCTTGCCGCATCGGTTCCAACGACAAGCATTGTAAATGCGCCTTCCCTGTGTTCGCGGTCTATCATTGATATTTTCTCATCACGGATAACACTTCCACGGAAAGAAGTACTTACCGGCTCCGCCTCCGGTGGACGGATGTTGTCTATCACAAGCGCTGCGGCAACCATAAGTACCGCCGCTATGACAAGAATAGCAGATATTGTATATTTAGCCTTGTTGCTGAGTCTCATTTTCTTCATCTTTTGTAAAACAGTCCTTTCAACTGTTGGCGGCAATTTCAAAATTGCGTGCCTTTACCATATTTGAATCAATCTCACATCCGCGCGAAATAAGCACGCGCAGTGTTGTATCAAACCCTGAAATAAGCGCGCCGGACAAATCCTCAAACGCCAGTTTTCGTATTTCGCAAACTCCGTCAAAGCTTCTTCCCTCTTCCGTCAGGTCTGCAAGCCATATTATTTTTTCAAGAAGCGTCATCTTGCTCTTTGCCGTAGTGTGCCAGCGTATTGCTCCGCAAACCTCCTCCGGCTCGTTAAACTCACGCCACGCGATGATTGCACCGGAAAAAGCGTGGATAATCTTTTCCGAGCGCTGAATCCGGTTTAATATAATGCCGTGTTCATCAACCAGAGAAAGCTGCTTTTCATAAGGCATTTCCTTTGCTATATCGTGCAAAAGTGCCGCCCGCCGCGCGAGGGTGACATCCGCGCCCCATCTTTGGGCAAGACGCTCTGCCATATCAATACAGCCAAGCGTGTGACGGTATCGCTTTTCGCTCATTACTGATTTTACACGCTGTTCTATCTCTTTTTCTGTCAAATTTTATCACACCCCGAAATGCCGTAAAGATTTTTTCGGATTATATAGTCATAGACCTGCGGTGGCAAAAATTTTTGAAGCTGCGTTCTGTTTCCACCCGGGCGAAGCTCTGTTGATGATACCGTAAGCGCTTCTGCATCCAGTACGCGCGTTTTTGCTCCGTACTTTTCCTTTAAACGTTTTGAATATACGAGAAGCTTTTGCTTATCATCATTTTCACGGGAAACTGCCGCAACAGAAACAATAGAAAAAATTTCTTCAAAGCAAAACCATGTTTCAAGGCTTAAGAACATATCAGTTCCCATAATGAGCCACAGCTCATCATCGGGATATTTTTTGTGAAGTTCGCGCAAAGTATACACCGTGAAGCTTTTTCCCTCACGCCGAGTCTCGATATCACTCACATCCGCGCCAACGGTCTTTGCCGCAAGATAAGTCATTTCAAGACGTTGCTCGGTAGTTGCAGACTGCTCTGCTATTTCTTTATGCGGTGGCGTTCCCGTGGGAATAAAGATAAGCCGGTCAAGAGACAGCTCATCTCTTGCCGCGCGTGCGGCATTTATATGTCCCATATGCGGCGGATTGAACGTACCTCCCATAAGTCCTATACGCATTTATAAGATTCCCTCTAACTTTTCTGTTATAATACGGAGAGACTTTGCGCGGTGGGATATCTCATTCTTTCTCTCCTGCGTCATTTCCGCAGTGGTCATACCCTCATCAGGGACAAAGAAAACGGGGTCGTACCCAAAGCCGCCTGCGCCGTGCGGTGCGCGAAGTATCTCACCCTCAATCTCACCGCGTGCAGAAATCTCACGACCATCAGGGAACACACACGTTATCACAGAAACGAAGCGCGCCTGCCGCTCTCCGTCCGGAACATTCTTCATATTTTCAAGAAGATACTCATAACGCTCTACATCATCTCGACACTTATCGCCGCCATAGCGCGCAGAATATACACCCGGCTCACCACCAAGGGAATCGACTTCGAGACCCGAATCGTCTGCTATTGCCGGAAGATTTGCAACCTTCATAGCGGCAAGCGCCTTTATTCGCGAATTTTCCTCAAATGTCGTACCCGTTTCCTCGGCATCGGACTCTATCCCCGCCTCGGCAAGCGACAGCGCACGGACACCCAACTTTTCAAGAATCGCGCCCATTTCACGCAATTTCTTCTTATTGTTTGTAGCAATTATGAACTCCATTTAAACCACCTCAAACAGCGCATCAACAAAGCCTTCGGCATCAAATTCTGTAAGGTCGTCAATCTGTTCACCGACACCTATATATTTTATGGGAAGGCTCATTTCATCAGCAATTGATATAACTATACCTCCCTTTGCCGTGCCGTCAAGCTTCGTTAGGATAATCCCCGAAAGGTTTGCAACCTCATTGAACTTCTTTGCCTGAATAAGTGCATTCTGCCCCGTTGTTGCATCAAGCACAAGATAGGATTCGATATCCGCATCAGGAAGCTCACGTTCAAGCACACGCCGGATTTTTGCAAGCTCATTCATAAGGTTCTGGTTATTGTGCAAACGCCCTGCCGTATCGCAGATAAGCACATCAGCACCTCTTGCGCGCGCGGCATTTGCCGCATCAAAAACCACCGCTGCGGGATCTGCACCCTCGGCATGGCGGATTATATCTGCACCCGAGCGTTTTGCCCATATGTCAAGCTGTTCTCCCGCTGCGGCACGAAAGGTATCTCCCGCCGCAAGAACAACGTGCTTTCCCTCTGTAATATATCTTGATGCAAGCTTTCCAATGGTTGTGGTTTTCCCGACTCCGTTTACACCTACAATAAGAATTGCCTTTTGTTTTGAGCCTGCATTTTCTTTTACGTTTGCAGTCAATATATCAAGAAGAATCGCCTTAATTTCCGCAAGTATTGCATCGGGGTTATGAAGCCTTTTTTCTTTGGCACTTTCTCGCAGAGCATCCGTAACCTTCATCGCGGTTGAAACACCGAGGTCTGCCATGATAAGCGTTTCCTCAAGCTCTTCAAGCATCTCCTCGCGATCGGATGAAAAGCTACGTACAATATTTGAAAGCTGATTTCCGACTGCTGCTCGTGTTTTTGCAAGTCCCTGCTTTATTTTATCGAATAATCCCATAAAAAACCTCTTGAAAATTTTTTTTAACCTTAAGGTGTTCGAATTTCCTCGGCTTAAGTAAGCTTCACGCCGATTGATCGCTCAACCTCAGATATGCTGATTGCAAGCATCTTTGAAACGCCCTTTTCCTGCATAGTTACACCGTAAAGCGTGTCCGCCTCTTCCATCGTTCCGCGACGGTGCGTAATAACGATAAACTGCGTTGTCGCGGCAAGGCGGCGCAGATACTCGGCATATCTTGCAACATTTACATCATCAAGCGCGGCTTCAATTTCGTCGAGCACGCAGAACGGTGTGGGGCGTATCTTCATAATTGCAAAGTAAAGCGCGATGGCAACAAGCGCACGCTCACCGCCCGAGAGAAGCGTTATTGTCTTGAGCGTCTTGCCCGGTGGCTGGACGCGGATTTCAATACCGCAGTTAAGTATATCGCTCTCATCCTCAAGCACAAGCTCTGCCATACCGCCACCAAATATCTCAGAGAAGGTCTCTCCGAAGTTCTTGTTGATAACCTTGAACTGCTCAGCAAAAATCGTCTGCATTTCCTCGGTTATTTCGGCAATCATCCTTTCAAGCTCTGTCTTTGCTTTTTCAAGATCTCCGCACTGCTTTGTCATAAACTCATAGCGCTCGGATACCTTGTCGTATTCCTCAATGGCGTTTACGTTTACATCGCCAAGCTTTCTCACCGCGCTTTTAAGCTCGGATATGCGCTTTGTTGCCTCGGCAAGCGACGGAATCTTGACGATATATTTATCGGCAGTGCCCATCGTAAGCTCATACGAATCCCAGAGTTTTTCGGTAATCTGCTGTTCCTCACGGGCGGCAGATTCCTTCTTCATCTCAAGGCGGGAACGCTCTTTTTCAAGTCCCAGTATCTCATTGTTCTTTTCTTTACTTTCCTTATCCCTGCGGTTACGCTCAGCCTCGAGAGAAAGGCGTTCTTCAACAATACCCGATATTTTCTTTTCAATATTTTCTTTATTTCTGCGCTTATCTTCAGCTTCAAGCCTCTTCTCCGCAATGCTTGCGGCAAGAGCTTCATTTTCTGCACCAATCGCGCGGATGCTCTGCTCTTTAACCTCGCGGTCACCTGCAAGTGCATCTGAAAGCTTTTCAATTTCTTCGCGCGCGCGCACGGCTTCTGCTGCCTCTGCGCGGAGAGCTGCAAGCGCGGCAGAACGCTTGGACATTTCCTCTGCAAGTTCTGGTTTGCGAGGTGCAAGCTCTGCATTTCCGGAGATAAGAGCCGTCTGTTCTTCGCGCAAGGAAGAAAGCTCTGTTTCTTTTTCGGCTATGCGCTCGCGCGTGGTCTGCATAATGCGCTCAGTCTGGCTTTTCTTTCCCGCAAGAGACGTAAGCTCTTCACCAAGTGAGTCGATAAGCTCGTTCAAGTGACGGTGAAGCGTCTTATAATGCTCGATTTCCGTTTCTGCCTTAAGGAGAATATCCTCGCAGGCACGCTTATCGTTCCGGCAGACTTCCATTTCATACGTAAGCGCATTGTATTCGCGCTCAGCCTCTGACTTTTCGGCATTTGCCGCATCAATCTTTCCCGCAAGGGAAGAAAGCGCTGTCTCTATCTTTTTGATTTCATTTGTTCTGGTAAGTATTCCGGAGGTCTTGTTCACACTACCGCCGGTGTACGTACCGCCCGAATTTATTATCTGCCCGTCCAGCGTAACTATACGGAAGCTGTAGCCGTATTTTTTTGCAAGCGCAGACGCGCTGTTTATGTTATCGCAAACAGCAATTTTACCTAAAAGATAGCCAATTGCGGGAGAGAATTTTTCATCATACTCCACAAGATGCGATGCAATACCGACAAATCCCGCCTGCTCGGAAAGACCTTTCTGCGTAAGCTCGCTTCCCTTTATGGTATCAAGCGGCATAAAGGTAGCTCTGCCGCCGTCGGTACGCTTGAGATATGCAATCGCCTCTTTTGAATCGCGCTCGTCCCCAACGATAACGTTTTGAAGCGCACCACCAAGTATTGTTTCAATTGCAACGGTATACTTTTCAGAAACACGAATGAGCTGAGAAACCGTACCATATATTCCCCCAAGGTTTCCCGCATTTTTCGCTTTCATTATATTTTTTACGGCATACGAATACCCTTGGAGGTCACGCTCCATTTCGCGAAGCATACGAAGCTTGTTTTCAAGCGACTCACGATCAAGCTGCAGCTTTCCGCAGCTTTCACGAAGGCGCTCAAACCGCTCTCTGCGGGACTTATATTTTATTTCGAAGCCGTTTAGCATATTTTCCGCGCTTGAGCACTTTTCCTGTGCTTCGGAAAATTCTTCTTTAACAACGGCAAACTTCTTTTTCGACTCGGCAAGCTCTGCCTCACGGGTGGCAAGCTCTGCCTCAACATCAGCGCGGCGTGTGTCAAAACCGGCAAGCTCTGCCTCAGATGCCGACATGGCAATGCGCAGCTTGCCTATATCATCCTCGCACATACGCTCACGCAGACGCAAATCGTCAAGGCGTGCCTCGGTTGACTCGCTCTTCCCGGTTGCTGCAGCTGCTGCCTCGCGAAGCGTTTCAATGTTCTTTTCTATTTCACGGGCAGATTCTTCAAGCTCTTCCACCCTGTCGTTTCTCGCCTTTATCTGCGCAGCAATGTCCTCTGCACGGGTTGTTTCATCGTTTATCTCCGAGCGGATACGCTCAATATTCTTTATGTTGTTTGCAACAGTTGCTTCAAGCGTTGCAATTTTGCTCTGAGTTTCGTGGATTTCCCGCTCAGCTTCACGCTCCTGCTCACGCGCACTTTCTGCCTCAACATCCTTTTGACGCATTTTCTCAGCAAGGTTTTCAACCTCTGCATACAGGCTTTCAAGGGCGGTCTTTGAAGAATCAAACTGCGCGCAAACAACCTCATAGTCATTTATGTATTTTTGGGCATTTTCCTTTGCACGGGCGAGGTTTTCCGTCCATACGGTAACCTCAAGACCGCGAAGCTCATCAAAGATTTTTATGTATTCCCTTGCCTTTTCCGCCTGAATTTTAAGCGGACCGACCTGCGCTTCAATCTCGGTAAGAATATCACGCAGACGGGTAAGATTTTCCTCTGTTGATGCAAGCTTGCGTTCTGATTCCTCCTTGCGGTGGCGGAACTTTGAAATACCCGATGCTTCCTCGAAAATCTCGCGGCGGTCTCCGCTCTTTGCCGAGAGGATTTCATCAATACGCCCCTGACCGATGATGGAATAACCATCACGTCCGAGACCCGTATCCATAAACATCTCGTTTATATCGCGCAGACGAACGGAGCTGCGGTTTATGTAATACTCGCTTTCGCCCGAACGGTAAAGACGGCGGGTAACGGTAACTTCGTTATACTCACAAGGGAGCACGCCGTCAGAGTTGTCAATGGTCAGCGATACCTCTGCAAAGCCAACCGCGCTTCTCTTCTGCGTTCCCGCAAAAATAACGTCCTGCATATTGCTTCCGCGAAGAGTGCGGGTGGACTGCTCACCAAGAACCCAACGTACAGCATCGGAAATATTAGACTTTCCGCTGCCGTTAGGTCCCACGATAGCCGTTATGCCGTCGCCAAAAGATATGACGGTTTTGTCGGGAAACGATTTAAACCCCTGCAGTTCAAGACTTTTTAAACGCAAACAATCCACCTCCCCGTAATAAATGCAAAGTGCAAAATTAATTTTATACGTACATAATCATACTAGTATATTTTATCAATTTTTACATCATTTTGCAAGAAATATTTTTTTGAAAAACACAAAAAAGCGTTTTTATTTTTAACAACTGTGATTTTACAGCTATTCGGACTGTATTTTGGTGTAACGCCGCTTCCTTTCCGGGCATAAGGTAAAATGAAAAACTACATTTTGGGAGTGAACTGGTAATGCACGGAAAAATCCGTCTTTGCGATATGCATCCGGGGCAAACCGGACACGTCTTTTCCTTGTCGGAGGAAAGCAGTATTTTCGAGCGTCTGCGCGACCTGGGACTGATTAAAGGTACGAGGGTGGAGTGTGTTATGAAAAGCCCGCTCGGTGACCCTACGGCATATCTTATACGCGGCGCGCTTATCGCCTTGCGCCAAGATGATGCAAAATATGTTCTCATTGAAAGGATGGGGTGATTTTAATTGGGACTTACCCGTGATTCCGTGGGCAAAGGTGCCGCGGAAGGTACGCTTATTATAAAAAAGCGAAGCTGTGATGATCGTATAATTGCGCTTGCCGGAAACCCGAATGTCGGCAAAAGCACGGTTTTCAATGAGCTTACGGGACTGCGCCAGCACACCGGCAACTGGCCGGGAAAAACCGTGACAAATGCGCAGGGCTTTTGCGAAAGAAACGGACACGGATATGTACTCGTAGATATACCGGGTACATACTCGCTCTCTCCTTCTTCTGCTGAAGAAGAGGTTGCCCGTGATTTTTTGTGTTCCGGCATTACCGATGCCGTTGTTGTTGTATGTGATGCAACGTGCCTGGAGCGCAATCTTATACTTGTTCTGCAAACTGCAGAAATTGCCGAAAACGTTATTGTATGCGTAAATCTTATGGACGAAGCAAAAAAGAAAAAGATAGAGATTGACCTTAACGCTCTGTCCCGTGAGCTTTCGCTCCCCGTCGTTGCAACACGCGCGCGTGACGGCAAGGGGCTTGATGCGCTTCTTGATACCGTGGAAGCTGCCGTTTCAGAGGCTTTACCTGGAAATAAATTATGTTTTTCTTCTGCGGAAGAGGTTGCATGTGAAGCCGAACGCATTTACAACCTCGCAGTGAAAAAACCGGACTTCGGCAACTATTCGCCTCGTGAACGGTTTGCTGATAAAATCCTTACAAGCAAAGTTTTCGGCTTTCCGATAATGCTTTTAATGCTTCTCTCAACATTCTGGCTGACTATTGAGGGTGCAAATTATCCGTCATCTCTTCTTTCCGGATTTCTCCTCGGTCTTGAAGACACTATTTTCAGCCTGCTTTCTTTCTTGCGCTTGCCCTTACCGGTCTGTGAAGCGCTTGTCTTCGGCGTATTCCGCACACTTTCGTGGGTTGTTTCCGTAATGCTTCCGCCCATGGCAATATTCTTCCCTTTGTTCACGCTTTTAGAAGACCTCGGATATCTCCCGCGCGTTGCGTTCAACTTGGACCGCATATTTAAAAAATGCGGTGCCTGCGGAAAGCAGGGGCTTACAACGTGTATGGGCTTTGGCTGCAATGCTGCCGGCGTTGTCGGATGCAGAATTATAGATTCTCCGCGGGAGCGCCTTATCGCGATGCTTACAAACAGCTTTATCCCCTGTAACGGGCGCTTTCCGGCGCTGATATCCATTCTTACAATCTTTTTTATCGGACGTGACGGAGACCTTTTAAACTCAGCACTCGCGGCAATTTCGCTTACCTGTCTTATTCTGCTGGGAATACTTATGTCCTTTCTTGCATCAAAGCTTCTCTCTTCTACCGTACTCCGCGGTGTACCATCGTCCTTTACGCTTGAGCTTTCCCCTTATCGCCGTCCTCAGGTCGGAAAGGTTATTATCCGCTCAGTCTTTGACAGAACCTTATTCGTCCTTGGTCGTGCGGTAAGTGCCGCTGCACCTGCAGGACTTCTTATCTGGCTTATGGCGAATGTCACGCTTGGCGGGCACACTCTTCTTACCCACTGCGCATCTTTTCTTGACCCGTTCGGGCAGGTTTTAGGACTTGACGGCGTTATACTGATGGCTTTTATTCTTGGGTTACCTGCAAACGAGATAGTTATTCCAATTATAATAATGGCATATACCGCCGGCGGAGCTCTTACAGATATAAGCGACCTCGGAACACTCGCCGTTCTTCTGCGGGACAACGGCTGGGGCATGCAAACCGCAATAAGCGTTATGCTTTTCTCACTTATGCACTGCCCTTGTTCCACAACTCTGATGACGATAAAAAAGGAGAGCGGGAGTATTCTCTGGACACTTGTTGCTGCGGCATTACCGACGCTTTTCGGCATGATTTCGTGTATGTTACTGAACATGATTGTAAAAATACTGTTATAGAGCAAAAAAGCCGTCTCGAAACATTGACATTCAAGCGATTTTGTGTTTTAATTATTCATCATAAGGCGTGTAAAATCACCCCGAAAGGAAGTTTTAAATATGAAGATAAAAGTTGCAATCGCAGGCTACGGCAACCT